>WGAK01000055.1 GCA_015494815.1 Anaerolineales bacterium
AGGGCAGGGAGAAAGCCGCTGCCGCACGGCCGGCGAGGGCTTGCTGCAGCCAGGGCAGCAGCGGCGCCAGCATCAGGGCCAGCATCAACGCAGTATATCCCGCTACCCATCCGCCCCAGGCCAGGGCCAGAGACAAGAAGGCGCGCCAGCCCCGGCGGGAAATGCGCCACCAGCGGGACACCAACTCCGGCGGCGAGGCGGTATCGGTTTGCAACACCGGTGTCAGGACGAGGTTGAGGCTCCAGGGGAACCATAGCACCATCCCGACCAGCCAGCCTATGCTGAGCACGAGCAGCAGCACGGAAACCAGCACCAGCGTTTCGGGGCGGACGAGCATCAGCACGACCAGGGGGAGCATGACGACCCCCGTCAGCGGCACCAAGACCCCGTAGAGGACGAGGAGGTTCAGGCCGAAAGCGGCCGCCAGGCCTGCCAGCAGACGCACCACGGGCTCCCAGGCCCGGTGGAACAGTTCGGACCAGGTGACAGGCCGGTCGGGTTGGGCGTAGGCTCGCGCCAGCCCGCGCAGCATCCAGGCCCACAGCCCGAGCGCGAGCAGGCTGAGCGGCCACGAGATGCCGTACAGGGCCAGCATTTGGGGGGTGGGCATGGCCTGAGGCGGCCAGGGCGGCGGCGGCGCATCGGGAGGGGCCTCCAACAAGTGGGCCAGCGCGCGCATCTGTTGGGGCCAAATGGCCAGTTGCACGATTCCGCTCAGGCCGTGCACCAGCGCGAGACCGGCGGCCAGGGCTTGGAGCGCGGGTTGCCGACGCCAGAGCGCGCGTCCACGGGCTATCAGGCTCATCGCGCCTCCTTCACAGTTCGGCCAGCACCTCGGCCAGCGAGGCCAGCACATCACCGGCCAGCACGGCGGCCGGGTGCCCGACGCGCGTGGCGGCCTCCAACCCGGCGTGGGCGTGCAGCCACACGCCCACCAGCGCGGCCTCGTACGCGGGCAGGCCCTGGGCCCGCAGGCCCGCGATGGCGCCCGCCAGCACATCGCCGGTGCCCGCGCGGGCCAGCGCGGGGGTCGCCACCGGTACCACGGCCGTGCGGCCGTCGGGCGCGGCGATGACCGTGCCCGCGCCTTTGAGCACCACCACATGCCCCCAGCGTTGGGCGTAGGTCTCCGCGGTGTGCAGCCGGTGGGCCTGGATGGCCGCCACGGTCTCCCCCGTGAGCACGGCCATTTCGCCGGGATGGGGGGTGAGCACGGCCGGCGCGGGCAGACGCCGGGGCCAGTCGGGGATGCGGGTGAGCAGTTTGAGCCCGTCCGCGTCCACTACCAGCGGCGGCAGCGCGGCGGCCTGGGCCTTGGCCGGGCCTTGAGCGTCCCCCGGCACGAAGCCGATGCGCGCCGCGGTGGGGGGCTCGGCTTCCAGCAGGCGGGCCATGAAGTCTGCGGTGGGGTCTTCCTGGCCGAAGCCCGGCCCCAGCAGCAACGCGGTGGCCCTCTCCAGATTCTCGCGCAGCACCTCTGCGGCCCGCCCGGCGATGACGCCCAGTTCGTCGGGCAGCAAAATCCAGGTGGCTTCGGGCAGCGCGGCCGCGAGGGCGGCGTGCAGCGGGTAGGGCACGGCCAGCGTCACCAGGCCCGCGCCCACCCGATAGGCGGCCTCGCCGGCCAGCAGCGCCGCGCCGGTGAAGTTCACCGAACCCGCGGCCACCACCGCGGTGCCGAAGGTGCCCTTGTGCGCGTCCCGAGGGCGCGGGGGCAGCAGCCCGGCCACGCGCGCGGCGTCGGGCACCTCCCGCCGCAGGCGCGCCCAGGTCGGCAGGTCGGGCGGCAGGCCGATGTCCACCACATGGATGTCGCCGGCCAGGGTGAGCGCGGGGGGCTGCACCAGGCCGACCTTGACCGCGGCCATGGTCACCGTGTCGTGCGCGGGGATGACCTCCGGCGCGGCCGCGCCCGTGTCGCAGTCAATGCCCGAGGGCACATCCACGGCCACCACGCGCACGCGATGGGCCTGGGCTGCGGCGCGCGCGCGAGCCAGCAGGTCGGCAATGGGCGGCCGCAGCGGAGGGCGCGCGCCGGTGCCCAGCACGCCGTCCAACAGCACCGGATGCGCGGCGATGAGTTCCTCCAGCGGTGGGGCGTGGGGGTCGTCGGCTGCCACCACTCGCCCCCCGGCCGCCCGCACCCGTTCCACCAGAGGGTCGTCGCCCCGCGGGCGCGCCAGGTACGCGGTCACGGGCCAGCCCGCCTGGGCCAGATGGGCCAGGGCCACCAGCGTGTCGCCGCCATTGTTGCCCCGGCCTACCAGCCCCAACGCCTTGGGCCCGGGCAGCAAACCATAGAGGCGCTGTACCTGCTCGGCCAGGCCCGCGCCCGCGGCTTCCATCATGTCGGCATACGACCAGCCGCGTGCGTCGGCTTCGCGCTCCAAGGCACGCATTTCGTCCACGGTGACCAGCGCAGGCATGAGGTTCCTCCTGGGGCTTCGGCAACGGGGGTGTCGTGACAATCGAAGATATTTTACCATGCTGCCGCGGGCCGCGGTATAATGCCCGCGTTCGGGCGCGTCCCGGTAGCCTTCTCCAGGAGCGATGGCATGACCTCCCGCATCGTGTACGAGACCTTTACCAGCCGGGCCTTAGAGGGCAACCCCCTGGGCGACCCGGTCACCCGCCGGGTGCCGGTGTACCTGCCCGCCGGCTATGACGACGACCCCCGGCGGCGTTACCCCACAGTGTACATCTTAGCGGGGTTTGGCAGCCGCGGGGCCGCGCTGCTCAACGATTCGCTGTGGGACGAGAACATCCAGCAGCGCCTGGACCGGCTCATCGCGCAGGGCGCGCTGCCGCCCGTCATCGCGGTGCTGCCCGATGCCAGCACCCGCTACGGCGGTTCGCAATATCTCAACTCGTCGGCCACGGGGCAGTACGAGGACCACATCCTGGAACTGGTGGCCTACATGGACGCGCACTATCGCAC
>WGAK01000056.1 GCA_015494815.1 Anaerolineales bacterium
AGGTCATCTATGTGCCGGGCAAGTTGGTGAACATCGTGGTGTAGCCGAACGGGGCGGGCGATAGGGCGAGAAGGCGGGGAGGCGGAAAGGCGGTAAAGCGGATGAGCGAATCTGCGAATCTGCGGATGGGCGAATGTGCGGCCGCTTTCTCCTTGCTGCCCGCTCCCCGCTACCCGCTGGCGCCTGACGCCTGTTCGCTGACCGCTGCCAAATGGCAAAACCCGCCTTTCGACCTCGCCAGGGGGCGACCGGCCGGTCGTCCCTACAGGGCGCTTCGCGTCCTCGCAATGACACGCGGGCGGATGGGCGCTTTTGGCGTGCGGCGCCTGGGCGTCGCTTTGGGGCACCGCATTCAAGGGCGATGCGCCAAAGCGGCACGCCCTCAGGCAACATTTGCGGGCGTTCTTTTGCGCCCAAGCATTGCATATTTTCGCGATTTGGTTTACAATGAAGTCAAGTTATCCTCGGTTGTCCTGTCCGTGGCCCCCGCGAGGGTGGCCGGTTGGCATCCGTTTGAGGGAGAGTAACGATGGGCGCATTGTTTGCCGGTCTCAAAGATATTGTCAAGTCCCTGCCCTGGAAAACCTGGCTCGGCATCTTCGTCGTTGGCTGGCTGTTCGGCTGGTTCGTCTTCGGCTGGGGCATCGCGCCGGTCAAGTGGACCGACGCCGCGCCGCAGCATCTGGAACCGTCCTGGCGGGCCGACTACCTGCGCATGGTCATCGAATCGTATGTCTACAACGGTAATGTGCCGTTGGCCCAGACCCGCTATCAGGGCCTGGGCGACGATGGCCCCAAGGTGCTGGCCCAGGTGGAACAAGACCCGGGCTATTTGCGGCCTGAGGATGTGGCGCGCTTCAAGCAGGAAGTGGTCGGCATTGCCCCGGCCACGGGTGCCCCGGCCGAAGGCGCCGCGGCCCAGCAGGGCGGCCGCTCGTGGACGGCCCTGTTCGGGCTGTGCCTGGTGGTGCTGGTCGGCGTGGCGGCCGTGGGCCTGCTCTTCATGGTGCGCAAGAAGGCCGGCGCGCCCAAGACCGCGGAAACTGCCGGAGGCGTGCAACCCCTCATCGCCGAGGGCGGCCCGGCGCCCATTTCCTCCTATCGCACCACTTACACGCTGGGCGACGACTACTTCGACGAATCCTTCTCCATTGACACCGCCAGCGGCGAGTTCCTGGGCGAGGCCGGCCTGAGCATCTCCGAGGCCAGCGAAGGGCAGCCCAAGCATGTGCGGGCGTTCGAGGTGTGGCTGTTCGACAAGAGCGACATTCGCACCGAGACGGCCATCTTCTGCACGCCCGAGGCCTATGCCGATGAGGCCACGCGGCAGCGCCTGGAGGCCAAAGGGCGGGTGCTGGCCGCGGCCCCGGGTCAGAGCCTGACCTTAGAGACCGAGAAACTGCAACTGGAAGCCTTCATCACCGAGTGCGAATTCGATGCCGATGACGCGGGGCAATTCTTCCAGAAACTGACGGTGGAGTTTCGGGTGTATCAGCGGGTGCCCGCGGAAGAGGAAGGCCCGCTGACCGCCGCAGGTGGTGACCTGCCCGCGTAATCGCCTGGGACCCATGCGCCCTCAACCGTTCATACGACGGCCCGGCCTGTGCGGCGCGGGCCGTTGTGTTTGGGGCGGAACGCCGTTCCCCGCCGGGTGTTTTGGCTAATGCAATCCTCTGCCAGGAGCAACACCATGAGTCTGCCCCCTTTGTTCCGCACGCTGGCCGAAAAACGCAAGGCCATTTTCGGCTGGGTGATGTATGACTGGGCCAACTCGGCCTTCGCCACCACCATCATGGCCGCGGTACTGCCCGTGTATTACCACAAAATCGCCACCGCGGGCGGGCTGCCCGGTTACAAAGCCACCTCGCTGTGGGGCTATACCGCGTTCGTCGCCCTGGTCATCGTGGCCGTGCTCAGCCCCATTTTGGGCGCCATCGCGGACCAGCGGGGCGGCAAGAAGAAGTTCCTCACCGTGTTCGCGTTGCTGGGTATTCTGGGCACCGCGCTGCTCTACTTCGTCTACACCGGCGACTGGCTGCGCGCGTCCCTGTTCTACATTTTGGGCAATGTGGGGTTTGCCGGGGCCAATGTGTTCTACGATTCCCTGCTGCCCCACATCACCACGCCCGACGAGGTGGATGTGGTCTCCACCTGGGGCTATGCCGCGGGGTATCTGGGCGGCGGCTTGCTGCTGGCCGTGAATTTGGCCATGATTATGCTGGCCCCCGACGAGCAGGTGGGGCTGATGACGCGCCTGTCGTTCGTGACCGTGGCCGTGTGGTGGCTGCTGTTCACCATCCCCCTGTGGAAGTGGGTGCCCGAGCCGCCTCATGTGCCGCGGCCCGACCTGGCGGGCGTCAACCCCGTGCGCGCCGGCTTCGCCCAGTTGGCCGAGACCTTCCGCCACATTCGGCGTTACGGCGAGTTGTTCAAGTTCCTCATCGCGTTCTGGCTATACAACGACGGCATCAGCACCATCATCAAGATGGCCACCATCTACGGCAAGGAAATCGGCATCGGCGACACGGACCTCATCGGCACCCTGCTCATGGTACAGTTCGTGGGCATCCCCTTCTCCATCGCGTTCGGCTACCTGGCCAAGCGCATCGGGGCCAAGCGGGGCATCTACCTGGCCCTGGCCGTGTATACCCTCATCGCCTTGGGCGGCTATTTCATGCGCGAAGCCTGGCACTTTTGGGCCCTGGGCGTGGGCGTGGCCACGGTGCAGGGCGGCAGTCAGGCCCTCAGCCGTTCGTTGTTCAGCCGCCTGACGCCCAAGAGCCGTTCCTCCGAGTTCTTCGGCTTCTTCAGCGTGAGCGCCAAGTTCGCGGGCATCGTGGGACCGCTGCTGTTTGCGGTGCTCAGCGACCTCTTCCAGAACAGCCGCCTGAGCATCGTGGCCCTGGTGGTCTTCTTCATCGGCGGCATGGTGTTGTTGTCGCGGGTGGATGTGGACAAGGGCATCGCGGTGGCCGAGGCCGAGGACGCGGAAGCCGGCCTGCCCGCGGCCGCGTAGCCGCTCACGGCTCCTGGGCCCACCAATCCGCGTGGGTGGCCCACCAGCGCACCGAATACAGGCCCAGGCCCACCAGCAACGGCCCCCAGCCGTAACTCAGACCGAGGCCCAGATGCGGGGGAAAGGCTCCGCCTGGGCCTCGGACCGCGAGCCAGGCCAGCAGCCACCCCGCCACTGCGGTGAGGACGACCGCGCGCGGGCCGTAGAGCCAGCGTTGGTCCCACAGCGCCCACACCAGCAGCCCGGCCAGCAGCGCGGCCAGGGCCGTGTCGGATGGCGCGGCGGG
>WGAK01000057.1 GCA_015494815.1 Anaerolineales bacterium
CCGGTCAGAAGCGCAGCGTGGTGCGCCGCCTGCAACGGGAAGGCCGGGTGGTGGGCATGGTGGGCGACGGCATCAACGACGCGCCCGCCCTGGCCCAGGCCGATGTGGGCATTGCCATCGGCACCGGCACCGATGTGGCCATCGCCACCGCGGACGTGGTGTTGGTGGGCGGCGACCCGCGCGGCGTGCCTCGGGCGGTGGATTTGGCCCGTCAGACCCTGCGCACCATCAAGCAGAACCTGTTTTGGGCTTTCGTGTACAACGTGCTGCTCATCCCGTCGGCGGCGATGGGGTTGTTGCACCCTATGCTGGCTGCGGGCGCGATGGGCATGAGCAGCGTGTTCGTGGTGACCAACAGCCTGCGCCTGCGCGGCTATCGCCCTTCGGTGTAAGCGCGGCGACACACGCCGGTGGTGGATCTCTCCCTACCCCCGCTTCGGCGGCGCTTTTGCGCCGCCGAAGCCGCCCCCTTCCCTCTCTTTCTAAGAGAGGGAAGGGGGCAGGTGAGCCGAGCGTAGCGAGGCTCAGCGGGGGATGGGTGAGATCGAACCGGGCGAGTTGCCCTTAAGCACTGTACCCCAAAGCGAAGCCCATCGCGGGGCATTGCCGTTGGCAGCGCATCGGGCGCGTGGTATAACCTATCTGCCGGCCGAGCCTTCATCCCCCACTGCAGGAAGCCGCCATGCCGTACGCGCCCTGGTCCACCCTGCCGCGCGTGGCCGCGCCCGAACTGCGCTTTCCGGGCCGGTTGCGTACCACCCCCGACGACTTCGTGGTCGAAGAAATCCCGGCTTACGAACCCGCGGGCGAGGGCGCGCACACCTTCGTGCGGCTGACCAAGCGGGGGCTCACCAGCGCGGCCGTGCGCGAACGGCTGGCCCGGGCTTTCGGGGTGGCGCCCGAGGCCATCGGCATGGCGGGCTTCAAAGACCGCCACGCGGTGACCACCCAAACCTTCTCGGTGCCGCATCCCGACCCCGCGGAAGTGCTGGCCCGGGCCCGGGCCGCGCTGCCCGAGGTGACCATCCACTGGGCCCGGCGGCACCCGCACAAACTGCGCACCGGCCATTTGCGCGGCAATCGCTTTCGCATCGTGGTGCGCGCAGTGCCGCCCGACGCCTGGCCGCGCGCCCAGGCCATTGCCCGCCGTTTGCGGGCCGTGGGCGTGCCCAACTACTACGGCCCGCAGCGCTTCGGCCGCCTGGGCGACAACGCCGCGCGCGGCCGCGCGCTGTTGCAGGGCCGTGGGCCGCGCAAGAAGTGGCTGCGCAACCTGCTGATTTCGGCCTACCAGGCCGAGTTGTTCAATCGCTACCTGGCCCGCCGGGTGGCCGAGGGCGGCTTCACCCGCCTGCTGCCGGGGGACATCGTCCAAAAGGCCGACACAGGCGGCATGTTCATGGTGGACGACCCTCAGGCCGAGGCCGCGCGCTATGCCCAGGGCGCCATCCACTTCACAGGGCCCATCTTTGGCTACAAGATGTGGCTCGCGGGCCAGGACGCGGGCGCGTTGGAGCAGGCCATTCTGGCGGCCGAGGGTCTGACCTTGGACGCCTTTCGGCGGGTGCGGGCCAAGGGCACGCGGCGCGTGGGGCGCCTGTGGCTGGCCGATTTGGTCGTCGAACGCCTGGGCCCCGACGCGCTGGTCTTCACCTTCACCCTGCCCAAAGGCGGGTTTGCCACGGCCGTGCTGCGGGAGTTTCTGCTGGACCCGCCCCCGGACGCGCCCCCGGCCGCGGCGCCGCGTAGCCCTTGACGCGAGGCGTGCTTTTGGCTACACTACGGCCACACAAGGGTTCGGACCAACGACGACGAACGGGACGAGTACCCGCGGAACGGGCTGCAGAGAGCCGCCGGGCCTGGGCTGCGACCCGGGGTAGCACCGTCGGCGGGGAATGGCCCCGGGAGTCGCCTGCCCCAACGCCGCGGCGCGGTCAGTAGGGCAGGCCGGTGCCCACCGTTAGCGGGCCAGAGCGGGCCGCGGGCCGAAGGGCCGGCGCGCGGTCAAGCGGGGTGGTACCGCGAGCGCATCACGCGCCCGTCCCCGTGGTGGGGCGGGCGTTTGTCGTTGCCCCGGACCCGGCCGGCGCAGCCGGGCGCGCGCTTGCCGCGACAGGCCCCGGCCCGAGCACATCTTCCCCAGGAGTATGGGCTTATGAGCACGCAGTCTTCGGCCGCATCCAAACCGCGTTTGCGCGTCCTCACGGGCGACCGCCCCACCGGGCGGCTGCACTTGGGGCACTATGTGGGCAGTCTCAAGGCGCGGGTGGCGTTGCAAGATACCTACGAATGCTTCTTCATCATCGCCGACCTGCACACCCTGACCACCAAGCCGGCCAAGGACGACATCGCGCGGTTGCACGACAACATCCGTGAGATGGTGCTCGACTATCTGGCCGTGGGCATTGACCCCGAGAAGAGCGTGATTTTCGTGCAGTCCGCGGTGCCCGAAACCTATCAGTTGAACCTGATTTTCGAGATGCTGGTCACGCTGCCGCGGCTGACCCGCCTGCCCAGCATCAAGGACATGGCCCGGGCCGCGAACATGGACGACGAGGCCATCCCCTTCGGGCTGGTGGGCTACCCCGTGCTGCAGGCTGCGGATATCTTGCTGCCGCGGGCGCATCTGGTGCCCGTGGGCAAAGACAACCAGGCGCATGTGGAAATCACGCGCGAAATCGCGCGGCGCTTCAATCGCCTGTACGGCGAGGTGTTCCCCCTGCCCAAGGCCCTCATCGGCGAAGTGCCTACGCTGCTGGGCATCTATGGCAAGGCCAAGATGAGCAAGAGCCTGAACAACGCCATTTTCTTGTCCGACAGCCCCGAGGAAGTGGCGGCCAAGGTGCGGCGGATGCACACCGACCCGACCCGGGTGCGGCCCGACATCCCCGCGGACCCCGATAAGCCCACCAATGTGGTCTTTCGCTTCCACGACATCTTCAACCCCGACAAGGACGAGGTCAACGAACTGAAGGAACGCTATCGCCAGGGCAAAGTGGGGGATGTGGAGGTCAAGAAGCGCCTGATTCGAGCCCTGAACGCCTTTTTGGACCCCATTCGGGAGCGGCGGGCCTATTACGCGCGGCGGCCCGATTTGGTGGAGGACATTCTGCTGGAGGGCACGCGGCGGATGCGGGAAGAGGCGCGGGCCACCATGACTCTGGTTTGGGATGCGATGGGCATGTATGGCCCGACCGACCTGGCCCGGCGTTTGGACCAGGCCGCGCGCGGCTGAGGCCAAAACCACAGGGCGGGCCACCCGGCCCGCCCTGTTCCCTTGTGAAAGGTGGTTGCCCCGCCTGTGCATTCGGGATTTACCACCAGAGTCCCCATTTTTTCAGCAGTTCGCCGTCTTCGACCATGGACATGTCCCACACTTCGGTGCCCATCTCGATGGCCGTGGGCACGCCCAGCAGTTGCTCGGCCTTCTGCCGGGCCATTTCCAGCAGCGCGGGGCCATAAGGGCAGAAGGGCGTGGTCAGAATCATGGTCACCACGGCCTCGTTCTTGTCCGCATCGAGGCGCACATTGCGCACCAGGCCCAAGGTGATGATGTCCAGCCCGATTTCGGGGTCCACCACGGTGCGCAGGCCCTTGATGAGTTCCTCGACCTTGTCGGGATGCGTATCTTCCAGGTCCCAATGCGGGCGATTGCGCCCGGGCTGGGGGGTGCCTTCCGAAGCCGGGGGCGTGGTCGCGGCTTGGGGTTCGTTGGGGCGGTCGCTCATGATGGCTGCTCCTCGTTGAGAGAGTGCGTGGCCCGCGATGGGGCCGGGATGACATAAGTGCACACATGGTCGCCGTCCAGAATGCACTGGACGCGGGCTGCGGGAATGTCCAGCAAGGCCGCGATGAGGGTTTCGTCTACCGCGCACACCTCGGGGTGATTTTGCCCGATGTGCAGGTAGGGGCACGAGATTTCCCGCAGCACATAGTTGTCACCCTCGCGCTGCCATTCCACGGTGAAGCCTTCTTGTTGCAGCAAGTGGGCCACGAATTCCAGGCGTTGCTCTAAAGTCAGGTCTTCCACCTGGGGGACATATTCCTCGGCCATCTGGCGGGCCATTTGGGTGAACAGTTGCCCCACCATGTGCGGCGGTAAGGTTTGCTTGAGTTGCTTCAGCAGCCGCACGGTGAATTGCACATAACGCGAAGGAAAGCGCTCCAGGCCCAGGGGGGTCAAATAATACACCCGCCGCGGGCGGCCGACGCCGTGGCGTTCCTCTTCCGACGCAATCAGCCCTTCGGCCTCCAGGCGCGTCAGATGGTGCCGCACCGAAATGGGGTTGATGCCCAGTTCCGCGGCCAGTTCTTTGATGGTGCGGCGCGGTTTGGTCAAAAGCAGGCGCAGCAAGCGCTCGCGGGTTTTACCCATGCGTGCCTTCCTTCGAGGTCGGCTTTAGTATACCGGGGGTGTCTCTGGCTGTCAAGATTTTTTAGATTTTTCTCTTGCAAATATTGACGGCCACCCCAAAGCCGCGTATAATGGGGACACATGCTCGCAATGTAGAGTCATTCTAAACAACCTCCCAAGGAGAGAGCGTCCCATGTCGGACACCCTGGACATTCGCAACCTGCATGCCCGCACCGAAGAGCGGGAGATTTTGAAAGGTTTGAACCTCACCCTGCGCAAGGGTGAAGTGCACGCGCTCATGGGCCCCAACGGCGCGGGCAAGAGCACTCTGGCTTATGTGCTTATGGGCCACCCCGCCTACGAGGTCACCGAAGGCGAGGTGCTGTTCAAGGGCCAGAACATCTTGGAGTTGGACCCCGAAGAGCGGGCCCACCTGGGCCTGTTCCTGGCCTTCCAGTATCCTGTGGCCGTGCCCGGCGTGACGGTGGCGAATTTCTTGCGGGCCGCGCTCAACGCCAAGCGCCAGGCCCAAAACCCCGACGACCCGGGCATTTCGGTGCTGGAGTTTCGCAAACTGCTGATGGAAAGGATGCGGCTCTTGGGCCTGAGCCCGGACTTCGCGGGGCGCTATCTGAACGACGGCTTCAGCGGCGGTGAGAAGAAGAAGACCGAGGTCTTGCAAATGGCCGTGTTGGACCCCGAGTTCGCCATTCTGGACGAAACCGACAGCGGCCTGGACATTGACGCGTTGCGGGCGGTGGCCCACGGCATCAACGCGCTGCGCGGGCCCGAACGGGGCTTCCTCATTATCACCCACTACAAGCGCATTTTGGACTATGTGAAGCCCGATTATGTGCACATTTTGGTGGATGGCCGCATCGTGGCTTCGGGCGGCCCCGAACTGGCCGACCAACTGGAGGCCGAGGGCTACAAGCAATGGGTCAACGGGGCCGAACCCGTGGCCCCCACGGCCTGAGCCTCGTTCCCCAGCCTTTTCTCGTGGAGGATTGTATGACCACGCAAGATGCGGCCCTGTTGCGCGACCTGGAAGAATACCGTTACGGCTGGAAGTCGCCGGAGACCTATGTCTACAAGGCCCCCAAGGGCCTGAGCGAAGAGGTCGTGCGCCAGATTTCGGCCTTCAAGAACGAGCCCGAGTGGATGTTGGAGTTTCGGCTGCGCGCGCTGCGCCACTTTTTGCAGCGGCCCATGCCCAACTGGGGGCCCGACCTGTCGGACCTGAATTTCGACGATATCGTGTACTATGTCAAGCCCGCGGAGCGCGAAGGTCGCTCGTGGGACGAGGTGCCCGAGGAAATCAAGCGCACCTTCGAGCGCCTGGGCATTCCCGAGGCCGAGCAGAAGTTCCTGGCCGGTGTGGGCGCGCAATTCGAGTCCGAGATGGTCTACCATCGCGTCAAGGAAGAACTGGACCGCATGGGCGTCATCTTCAAGAGCATCGAAGACGGCCTGCGCGACCACCCCGACCTGTTCCGCCAGTACTTCGGCAAGGTGGTGCCCATTGAGGACAACAAATTCGCGGCCCTGAACTCCGCGGTATGGTCCGGCGGCTCCTTCGTCTATGTGCCGCCGGGGGTGAAGGTCGAGCAGCCTCTGCAGGCGTACTTCCGGCTCAATGTGGCCAACATCGGCCAGTTCGAGCGCACCCTCATCATCATTGACGAGGGCGCGGAGGCCCACTATGTGGAAGGTTGCACCGCGCCTCTCTACAGCACCGACTCGCTGCACACGGGCGTCATCGAAATCATCGTCAAACGGGGCGCGCGCTTCCGCTACACCACCATCCAGAACTGGTCCACCAATGTGTACAACTTGGTCACCCAACGGGCCCTGGTATATGGCGA
>WGAK01000058.1 GCA_015494815.1 Anaerolineales bacterium
AGTTGCCCCAGGCCGTCGCACTGGCGCGCCGCGCGCAACGCATCGTGTGGCAAAACATCGTCTTCTCGCTGGTCGTCACCGCGGGGCTGATTGTGGCCGCGGTCAGCGGGCAAATCGGCCTCACCCTGGCCGTGCTGGGCCACGAACTCAGCGAATTCGCGGTGGTGGGCAACGGCCTGCGCATGTTGCGCGGCGTTGCGCATCCCAGGGCCTGAGCCGGGCCCGTGGTATACTCCAGCCGGGGAGACGGCCTGCGGGCCCTCCCCGGCCTTTTGTTTGGGACCCAACCGACTCGGGGCACGCGGCCGCGCTTTTGGGGATGCCGAAGCACGGCCGGGCAGGTGACGCGTGCCCCTGGCTTTACCCGGAAGGAGGCATCCATGCGTCGTTGGTGGCTTTGGTTGGCATTCGGAGCGTTGGCCGTGCTGGGCGGCTTTTACCCCGCGCGGGTGTGGGCCGCGAACCCGCCGACCTTCCCGCTGGTGCAGGTGGCGCTGTGGCCCGAGTATGACCGGCCTGAGATGCTGGTCATGTACATCGTGCATTTGCCCGAAGACACGGCCTTGCCCACCGAGGTGGCGCTACGCATTCCGGCTCGGGTGGAAGCCCCTTCGGCCGTGGCCGTGCGGACGGCCGAAGGTCGGCTCATCAACGCGGAGCATCGCATCGAGGCCGACCCCACCTCGCCCGACTGGCGGGTGGTGGTGGTCACGGCCACCGAGTTGACGCTGCAGGTGGAATACTACGACCCCGGCCTGGAGATGCAGGGCGCGGAGCGCCATTTCGTCTACGAGTGGCCCGGCGACTGGCAGGTGCAGAACCTGACGGTGGAAGTGCAGCACCCGCGCACCGGCGTAGCCATCCAGATTGACCCCGAGCCGACGCGCGTCGAAGAGCGCGACGACACCCTGCGCTACTACCTGCTGGAATTCGGCGCGGTGGCTCCCGGCGAGCGCCTTCAGGTGGAAGTCACCTACCAGAACCCCACGGGCGAACTGTCGCAATCGCCCATGCAGGGGCCGCCGCCCGCGGTCGAGCCCACCGAGAGCCCGAGCGCCGGCCGCCCGCAGCCACTGGTGACCTTCTGGCCCTGGGCCCTGGCCGCGGTGGGTGTGCTGCTGCTGGTCGCGGCCGGGTGGATGTATTGGCAGGGCGCGCGCCCTCCGCGCCGGCCGGCGGCCCCGCCGCGGGGCCGCGCGCCGCGACGCAAACCCACGGCCGAAGCCGCCGGTGAAGTGCGTTATTGCCCCCAGTGCGGCACGCGGGCCCGCCCCGGCGACCGTTTTTGCCGCATTTGTGGCACGCCGTTGCGCTGACGCGGGCTCGGGGCTCTGCCCGGCATCGCGCCCCTCGGTTGATGCCGAGGGGCTTCGTTTTGTGGGTTTGCGCAGGTGACGAATGTCATCCCTTTCGCTTAGCGCGTGCTCAGCAACCTTTAATGCGCGTGTGGCACACTTAGAGGCGATGTCCAGCCCGGACGCAATTGGAGGCAAGGCCTATGGAAAACCGCAAATACCTCATCGGCGGGGCGTTGATTCTGGTCGCGGTGGTGTACCTGGTCATCACCTCGACGCGGGCCAACGCGCAGTATTTCCTCACCGTGGACGAGTTGCTGGCCCGCCAGGCCGAGATGACAGGGCGCAAAGTGCGCATTTCGGGCGCGGTGGTGGGGGAGACCATTCAGTATGACGCGGACAACCTGGAACTGCGTTTCGTCATCGCCCATGTGCCCGGCGACCTGGACGAGGTGGAAGCCGCGGGCGGCCTGGCCAAGGTGCTGGCCGACGCGGTCAACGATCCCACCCGCAGCCGCCTGGAAGTGGTCTATTACGGCCCCAAACCCGACTTGCTGCGGAACGAGGCTCAGGCCATTTTGACCGGCACCCTGGGCGAAGATGGTGTGTTCTACGCGGACGAACTGCTGCTGAAGTGCCCGACGCGCTACGAGGCGGCCGAACCCCAGGCCGGGCAATAGGCCGCGTCGCGACCCTGTGGCCGGCCGCGCCCCGCGCGGCCCATGACCCCGGCCCCCGGCCGGGTGGAGGAGAAGATTCATGGCTGCCATTGTCGGACAGGCTATCCTCGTCGTAGCCTTGCTCTTGGCCCTCTACGCGGTGGTCGCCGCGCTGTTGGCCGCGTATCGTCATCAGCCGCGCTGGGCGGTCAGCGCCCGCAACGCCCTGCGGCTGATTTTCCCCTTGCTCACCGTGGCCGCGGGCATCGTGGTGTGGGCCCTGGTGACCTATCACTACGAACTGGCCTATGTGCACGAAGTCTCCGAACGGAGCATGCCCACCTATTTGCGGGCCACCGCGTTGTGGGGCGGCCAGGCGGGCTCGCTGCTGTTCTGGTCGTGGTTGATGTCCATCTTCGCGGCCGTGCTCACTTTTCGCGACTGGAGCCGCGACCGGGAGATGCTGCCCTGGGTGGTGCTGGTCACGGCCGGAACTTTGGCGTTCTTCCTGTTCCTCAACACGGTGCTGGAAAGTCCCTTCCGGCGCTTCTGGCTGCTGCCCAACGGCGACATCGAGGCCTATGTGCTGCCGCCCGCGGGCGCGCAGTTGTTCATCCCCAAAGACGGGCGGGGGTTGAACCCGCTGCTGCGGCATCCGGGCATGGTGGCGCACCCGCCGTTTCTGTATCTGGGCTTCGTGGGCTTCGTCATCCCCTATGCTTTCGCCATGGCCGCGCTCATCGTCGGCCGCCTGGATGCGCGCTGGATTCGCCTCACCCGGCGTTGGGCCGTGGTGTCGTGGCTGTTTTTGTACCTGGGCCTGATTTTGGGCTCCCGCTGGGCGTATGATGTGCTGGGCTGGGGTGGCTATTGGGGCTGGGACCCGGTGGAGATTTCGGCCTTCATGCCCTGGTTGACGGGCACCGCGTTCCTGCATTCGGTGATGATTCAGGAACGCCGGAACATGCTCAAGCACTGGAACATCTTGCTCATCATCTTGACCTACGACCTGGTCATCTTCGGCACCTTCCTCACCCGCTCGGGCGTGCTGTCGTCGGTGCACTCCTTTGCCCAGAGCGCCATTGGCCCGGCCTTTTTCATCTTCATCACGGCCACCTTCTTGGGCTCCATGGTGCTGCTGGCCTGGCGGTGGAACGACCTGCGCGGCCAGGAGCAGATTGCCTCCGCGTGGTCGCGGGAGGCGTTGTTCCTGTACACCAACCTGGTGTTCTTGAGCATGGTGGCGGTCAACTTCTGGGGCGTGGTGTATCCCATCGTCTCGGAATTGGCGACCGGCCAAAAGGCCACCGTGGGGCCGCCGTACTACGAACGGGTCATGGGCCCGCTGAGCGCGCTGATGCTTTTCCTCATGGGCGTGGCGACCGTGGCGCCCTGGGGCAAGGTGGACACCCGTCGCCTGGCCCGCCTGGTGCTCAAGCCCGCGCTGGTGGGCCTGGTGCTGCCCGCCTGGGCCTGGTGGCAGGGCTATCGCAAGCCGGGCGCGCTGCTGGGCTTTGCCCTCATCGGCTTCGTCATGGCCGTGATTCTCTACGACATCGCCCGCGGCGTGTGGGCCCGACGGCAGGCCCACGGGGACCCGTGGTGGCGAGCCCTGGCGCGGCTTTTGACCCGCAACCGCCGGCGTTATGGCGGCTACATCGTGCACCTGAGCATCGCCATTATGGGCATCGGCATCATCGGCATCGAATACTTCCAACTGGAAACCCAACGCACCCTGGCCGCGGGGGACGCCATCTCCCTGGGCGGCTACACCATGGTGTACGATTCGGTGGCCATCTTCAACACCAACGACGGCCGCCAGGTGGCCCGCGCCACGGTGCGGGTGTTGGACGACCAGGGCCAGGTGGTCGCCACGCTGCACCCGCGGCAGGACTACTACATCCGCGAGCAGCAGCCTATGACCATCCCCGGCGTGCTGAGCACCTGGGGCGCGGAGTTCTATGTGCTGCTGGTCAGTTGGAAACCCATCACCGTGGAGGGCGCGACTTTCAAGGTGTTCTACAACCCCCTGGTCAAATGGCTCTGGGCCGCGCCCTGGATAGCCATTGCCGGGACCCTGCTGGCTGCCTGGCCCGAAGGACGACGCCGGCGCGTGCGCGCGCGTGCCGGGGCCAAAACCGAGGCGCCGGCCCCGGCTTCGGCCTGACCATCTTCCCATATCTTCTCTCAGGAGTCGCACCATGCAGAGTTCCCGTTGGGGTTGGTGGCTGGGTGTTGCCGTGTTGTTGGCCGCGGTCGGCGGTTGGTGGTTCTGGTCCGCGCAGCAAGACCAGGACTATCGTCTGACCGACCCCGCGCACCCGCTGGAAGTGGCGCAGGTGAGCGACGACGAGGTCAACAAGGTCGCCAAGTACCTGTATTGCCCCGTGTGTGAGAACATCCCCCTGGACACCTGCGGCACCGAGGCCTGTTCGCGCTGGCGCGAAGACATCCGGCGGATGCTGGCGGAGGGCTACAGCCGCAACGAGATTATCGAGGACTTCGTCACCCGCTACGGCGACCGGGTGCGGGCCGAGCCGCCGCCCGAGGGTCTGCACCTGCTGGTCTATGTGCTGCCGCCGGTG
>WGAK01000059.1 GCA_015494815.1 Anaerolineales bacterium
CCGCGCTGGCCGCGCGCTTCCACACCAGCGCGGAAGCCATCCGCGCGGCCAACCCCGACACCCCCCTGGGCCTGACCACCCTGACCCCCGGCCTGCGTTTGCGTATGCCCTACTATTACATGCCCACCTGGAGCAGCGCGTTCAAAATCCTGCCCGACGCGCTGTTCGTCTACAGCCCTGCGGTGCCCGACATGGACCTGGAAGCCTTCGTGGCCCGCTACCCCGGCTGGCTCAAAGACTACCGCGGCTACGCGGCCGACCAGGAGCGCACCGGCGTGGACATGCTGCAGCATGTCGCCCTCAACTACAGCATCAGCCCTTATGTGCTGCTGGCCCTGCTGGAATATCAGGCCGGCGCGCTGTCGCGGCCCGAATCGCCCGGCCTGTACATGCTGGGCTACCAGGACCCGGCCTACAAAGGGCTGTATTTGCAATTGAGCGTGGCCGCCAACCTGCTCAACCACGGTTACTACGCGTGGCGAATGGGCCGCCTGGACACGCTGGTGCTGAACGACGGCACCGAGGTGCGCCTCGACCCCTGGCTCAACGCGGCCAGCGCGGCGTTGCATGTGTACTTCGCCCGCCGCTTACCCGCTCATGTCTACACGCAGGCCGTGTCGCCGCAAGGCTTCTTCCGCACTTACGCCACTTTGTTTGGCGACCCGTGGAACCCCCCGCCGCCGGCGCATCTGCCCGGCGACCTCGTCCAGCCCCCCTTGCTGCTGCCCATCCCCGACAACCGCACCTGGAGTTACACGGGCGGGCCGCACCCGGCCTGGGGGAAGGACCTGTGGCCCTGGAGCGCGATTGACCTGGCCCCGCCCGATGTGCGCGGTTGCGAGGTCAGCCGCCAGTGGGCCGTGGCCGAAGCCGACGGCCTGGTGGTGCGCTCCAGCGCCGCGGATGACGGCATTCTGGTGCTGGACCTGGACGGCGACGGCGACGAGCGCACGGGCTGGGTCATCTTCCACCTGCACCTGACCGACCGCCTGCCCGAGGGCACCTGGGTCCGCGCCGGAGACCCCATCGGCCGCCCTTCGTGCGAAGGCGGGCACGCTACGGGCAGCCATGTGCACTTCGGGCGCAAATACAACGGCGAATGGATGCCGCCCGACGGCCCGGTCCCCTGGGTCATGGAAGGCTGGCAGGTGCTGCCCGGCCCCGACCCCTACACCGGCTGGCTGCGCCGCGACGGCCAATATGTGCGCGCCTGCGAGTGCGGCAGCCCCGACACCTTGGTGCGTGCGTCGCGCGGCACGGCCGGGCCTACCCCCACCCCCACGCCCTGAGCGCAGCCCCATGACCGCGACCCTGTCGCTACGCTGGCTACACGCCGTGGCCGGACGCCACGCCCAGGTGCACATCCACACCCAGCCGCGGCAACGCGGCTCCACGCAGCCCTGGCCCGCGGACATACACCCCGCGGCCCGCGCGGCCCTGGCCGCGGCCGGCTTCCCCCAGGCCTACGCGCATCAAGTCGCGGCCTGGCGCGCGCTGCAACGCGGCGCGTCGGTGGTGCTCACCGTGCCCACGGGCGCGGGCAAAAGCCTGGCCTACCAGGCCCCCACCTTAGACGCGCTGCACCGCGACCCGCACGCGACCGCGCTGTACATTTTCCCGACCAAGGCGTTGGCCCACGACCAGCAGGCCAAACTGCGCCGCCTGGGGGTGACCACCGCGGCCACCTACGACGGCGACACGCCCTCGCACCGTCGCGCGGCCGTGCGCAGGCAGGCGCGCGTGCTGCTCACCAACCCCGACATGCTGCACGTGGGCATCCTACCCCGCCACCCCGCGTGGCAGCGCTTCTGGCGAGGCTTGCGCCTTGTGGTGCTGGACGAAGCCCATGTCTACCGGGGCGTGTTCGGCACGCATGTGGCCCTGGTGCTGCGACGGCTGCAGCGGCTGACCGCGGCCTACGGGGCCCGGCCGCGCTTCGTGCTCACCACCGCCACCTTAGCCAACCCCGCCGCCTTCGGCGAGGCGCTGGTGGGGCACGCGGTCACCGTGCTGCGCCACGCGGTGGTGGACCGGGGGCCGCGCGCGGTGGTGCTCTACAATCCGCCTCTGGTGGACCCCGCGCTGGGCCTGCGCCGCAGCCCTTACGACGAGGCCGTGCGCCTGACCCTGGCCGCGTGGCAGCACGGGCTGCAAACCCTGGTCTTCGTGCCCTCGCGGCGGGCCGTGGAACGCACCTTGCGGGCCCTGCGGCAGCGGGCGCCCAACCCACAACAGGTCGCGGGCTATCGCAGCGGCTACCTGCCCGCGGAGCGTCGGGCGGTCGAGGAAGGGCTCCGCCGGGGCCATCTGCGCGCGGTGGTGACCACCTCCGCGCTGGAACTGGGCGTGGACCTGGCAGGGCTGGATGTGGTGCTGGTGGTGGGCTACCCCGGCAGCCTGGCCGGGCTGCGCCAACGCTTCGGCCGCGCCGGCCGGGGCCAGCGCGCGGGCGTGGCCGTGTTCGTGGCCGGACCGGGGCCCATTGACCAATACCTGGTGCAACATCCCGACTTCGTGCTGCACGCGGAGGTCGAACGCGCGCTGATTGACCCCGCCCATCCCACCATCGCCACCCAACATTTCGCCTGCGCGCTGGCCGAAGCCCCCTGGCCCCTGTCCCGCCCCTTTGCGGGCCTGAGCGCGGAGGCCACGGCCCAGGCCGCCGCGCACTGGATACGCCGCGGCGACGCCCAGCGCCGCGGGGAGCGGGTGTATTGGATTGCCCCCCGGGACCCGGCCCAGGCCGTGTCGTTGCGCACCACCGACGCGCGCCGCGTGGCCTTGCTGGAGCCCGGCCCCCCACCCCGCCTGGTGGGCGAAGTGGAGCATCCCGCTGCGCCCCGGCTGGTGCACCCCGGCGCGGTGTACCGCCACCAGGGGCAGGTCTATCGGGTGCGTCGCCTGGATTTGGACCGCGGCCAGGCCGAACTGGAGCCCTTCGACGACGCCTACGACACCGAGCCCGTGGTGCAGGTACGTTTGCGCAGCCTGGGCGCTCCCCGGGCCAACCGCGAGATTGGCGGATTGCGGGTGGGCTGGGGCCCCGTGGAGGTGACCGAGCAGGTGGTGGGCTACCGGCGGCTGGCCTGGCCCGACCGCCGTCTGCTGGACATGGTGCCCCTGGACCTGCCCGCGCAGGTGTTGCGCACCCAGGCCTATTGGGTCGCCATCCCCGCGGCGGTGTGGGAACACCTGCCGGTGGCGGCCGGCGGGCGGGCGCGACGCCCCGATTATGGCCCGACCTGGCCCGCGGCGCGCGCGGCCGCGCTGGCGCGCGATGGGCATCGCTGCCGGGTATGCGGCGCGACGCGCGACCTGCACGTGCACCACCTGCGCCCTGTGCGGCTGTTCGCGCATCCCGCGGACGCGCACCGGCCCGACAACCTGGTCACCCTGTGCGCCCGCTGCCACCGTCGCGCGGAGCAGCATGTGTGGGTGCGCTCCGCCTTGGCGGGCCTGTCCTACCTGATGCGGCACCTGGCCGCGCTCCACCTGATGTGCGACCCGCGCGACCTGGGCACCGCCATCGCGCTCCCCTGGCAGCAGCAGAACGAGCCCGCGCTGGTGGTCTACGAGGCCGTGCCCGGCGGCCTGGGGTTCGCGGCCGCGCTCTATGAGGCCCACGACGCGCTCTGGCGCGCGGCCCTGGCGCGCGTGCGCGCCTGCCCTTGCGACGACGGTTGCCCCGCGTGTGTGGGCCCCGGCGGCCCGCAAGGGCGCGGGCCCAAAGCCGAGGTCCACCACCTGCTGCACCTCACCGCGCCGGATAGGCCACGCCCATAAAATGCCCCGGCACCACGGCCACGGTTTGGCTCAGGTCGGGCGTAACGAAGAGCAACACTTCCTGGCCGTCGCTCTGCCGCCGACCGCCGAGCACCACATAGTCCTGCCCCGCGGCCGTGCGCACCCAGGTCCACGGCGGGCCCTCGAACACATCGGCCGCGGGGTCGGGGCCCTGGTCGTTTTGCACGGCCACGGGTTGGCCGTCCAGGGTGTACACCCGCAGGTAGGGCCAGCCTTCCATCGGCGTGCCAATGTGCACCTGCCAGGCCACATAGCCGCTCGAAAACGCGGCGTGGATGAAGATGGCGCCCTGGTCCACGGGGAACACGGGCTCGGGCACGGTCACCGGGTTGCCGACCAACGCCGGTGTGGGCGCGGACTGCACCGGTTGCCAGGCCAGCGTGCCCGTCGCGGGGCTGTAGGCGACCCAGCCCGCGACCGGGTCCAGGCCCACGAAAGTCGCGTCCAGCAGGGGGTGCTCCTGGCCGGTGAAGTCCACCAGCGACAGCCCGCGGGGGGCCAGGGGCGCGCCGCTCACCGCGCGGGTGACCCACACGCCGTGGGTGTCCATGCCCACGGGCAGCAGGCCCCAACCCTCGTCGTCGCGCATCTCCAGCAGAGAACGGGTGGGCGGCGCGGTGCCCACGGTGTGCACATACAGCGCGCTCTGGTACTGATAGCCCACCATGTGCCACACCGCGTAGGCCACGCGCGGCGTCTCGGGAATGCCCGCGATGCCCGCCAGGTTGCCGTCCACCCGCAGTTCGGTGCGGCTGCCGCCGGGCGAGATGGCGTCGAGGGTGTGAATCATCTCCTTGTTGTCCCGGTGCAGGGCGCCCGCGGCCATCACGACCATGTCATACGGCCCTGCCGGGGGGATGGGGGCCAGGGTATGCAACCCGTGGGCCGGCGCCACCGGAAAGAGCAGACCTTCCGCGGACACAGGCACCGATAGCACCGCCTGCCCCTGGGCGTCGTACAGCACCAGGGCGTCCGTATCGTCCCGGTAGGCCCACACATAGGCCGGTTGGGCCGCGAGGGCCGGCGTGGGGACCGCCGTGGGTTGGGCGGTCGGCGGCGCGGTCGGCTGGGGCGCGAGGCCGGTTGCGGCAGCCAGGGTGGCCTGGACCGCGGCGGCCACCGTAGCCTGCGCGTCGGGGGTGGCCGGGGTGGTCGGGCTTGCGATGCGGCAAGCCCACGACACGGCCAGAACGAGGCCAAGCCATCCGCCGAGCCGGAGCAGAAGTCGCATTCGGGGGGTCATAGCGCCTCCTCGGGGGTGGAAGTTGCGTCCGCCGCGCGGCGCAGCGACGGCGTCCATCCTTCAGGATAGCAAATCTGGCGTGTAGGGGCAGTGTCAAAACACCAGGGCGGAGCCCCTTTTGGCCCCGCCCTTAGTGGTCGTGCGTCGTGGCGCCGCAGGCGTTGGCGTCAGGACTTGCGCCCAAAGGCGTACCAGGCCGCGCCGGCCAGCACCAGCACGCCCACGACCCACACCCAGGTGGGCAGGCCGGCCTCGGCTTCGGCGGCCGGGGCCTCGGTGGGCGCGGTGGTCGCCGCGGGTTGCGGCACCGGCGTGGCCGTGGGAGCCGCGGTCGGCTCCGCGGTGGGCGCCTCGGTGGGCTCCTCCGTGGCCGCTTCGGTGGGCGCCGCGGTGGGTTCCGCCGCGGTCACCTGGGTGATGCGGCCCTCCAGTTCCGCTTGCACGGGCGAGTGCTCCGCGATGTAATCCATGACCACATCGGCCAGCAGCGGACCGAAGTCGTAGGCGTTCATGGCCTTCTCCGCGAACACCGCGTACTCGTCGCCGCCGTTGCGGATGAAGTTGTTGGCCGCCACCTTGTACACGGCCTCGGGGTCCAGCGGTTCCCAACCGCCGTCCGCGGTGCGCACCTCAACGCTGACAATGCGCTCACCCGCGGGCTTGGTGGGGTCCCAACTGTAGCGCAGCCCCGACACCTGCAAGAAGCGGCCGGTGCCCTCGTTCTCGGGATTCTCGGCCCGGCTCACGCCGTTCTCCAGCGCGGTCAGCAGGTCCGCGCCCTTGATTTCGAAAGTGGCAATGGTATTGCCGAAGGGCAGCACTTCCAACACCTGGCCCACGGTCACCGGCCCCGCGGGGATGCTGGCCCGGATGCCGCCGCCGTTTTGCAGCGCAATTTGCACGCCTTGCGCCTGGGTGGCCCACAGGATGGCGTCGGTGACCAGGTTGCCCATGGTGCACTCGGCAAAGCGGCACGACTCACGCGAGCCGTCCAGGTCTACCGCGGTCTCGCCGATGACCTGTTGCCGCAGTTCGTTCAAGGGCTGGGCCAGTTCTTCGACGCGGGCCAGCACTTCGGGGTCCTGCTCCACGTTCGCGTCCAGCAAGATGGGCTCGCCTTCCCAGGTCTGGGCCACGCCGTCCGCGGAGAAGGTCACCTTGATGAAGCCCAGGTAACGGCCAAAGGAGCCGTCTTGCACGATGAGCACAGGCTCGCCGCGCGCGGATTCGACCACCGTGGGATAGGGGCCTTTGGCCTTGTCGCTGGTGTTGGACAGGAAGGTGTGGCTGTGCCCGCCGACGATGATGTCCACGCCCTCGACCTGGGCCGCCAGGCTCTGGTCGGGCACATAGCCCAGGTGCGACAACACGATGATGATGTTGACGCCCTGGTCCTCGAGTTCCGCGGCGTATTGCTGCACCGCGGCCACGGGGTCGGTGAAGGTCACATTGGGGCCCGCGCTGGAGAGGATGCCGGTGAGGTCGGTGACCACGCCGATGACGCCCACCTGGGTGCCGTTGACATCCAGCACCACATAGGGCTGCAGCAACCCGGCCAGGTCGGGGTCGTTGCTCGCGTCCACATTGGCCCCCAGCACGGGGAAGTCCACGCCCTGCACGAAGTCGGCCAGGGTGCTCGGGCCGGCGTCAAATTCGTGGTTGCCCACGGACATCACATCGTAGCCCATCCAGTTCATGAATTCCTGGGTGGCCTCACCCTTGTATTGGGTGAAGAACAGGGTGCCCTGGAACTCGTCGCCCGCGTCCAGCAGCAACGCGTCGGGGTATTCGGCCCGAATTTCGTTGATTTTGGTCATGCGGCGGGCCACACCGCCAAAACATTTACCTTCGGCCGCGTCTTCTTCGTCGCAAAAGCCGCCATATTTGTTGAACTGCTCGATGTGGGCATGCACATCGTTGGTGTGCATGATGACCAGAGTCGGGCCATCCTCCTGGGTCGTGGTGGCCGCGCCATCCGCGGCGCCTACCGCGATGCGGGCCGCGGACCAGCCAAAGCCAAGGACCACCACGGCCATCAGAGCCCAGCCTATTTTTCGCCACTGCATGGGACAATCCTCCTGAGATTACGGGGGTTGGGGAAGGGAAACGCAAGGTTGACGCCACGACGGGGGACATTATACCAAGACCGCGCGTCCGGTGCCCGGCTCCCTCCCGTGTTATACTTCCCCCACGTCCATCTGCGGAGGTGCCCGGTGCGTTTGCGTTTGGTTCGTCTGACA
>WGAK01000060.1 GCA_015494815.1 Anaerolineales bacterium
AAACAACGGCGGGGCCCCTCAAGGAGACAGCAACTTCAGCAGCAGTAAGGCCACCTCCAGCACGGGCTTGCCGACCTCGCCCACGGTCTGCGCGGCCTCCCGCAGGTCGTCCAGGCTGACCTGCCACCATTTGTCCCCGCGCCGGCGTTAAACACGGCAGGCGGGCTCGTCCGAACCCGCCCGCGCGTCACCATAGGGCCGCGGCCTCCGGCTCAGTGCGCGTGGCCGCCTTCGCCGTGCACATGGCCGTGGGCCCGCTCTTCGGGCGTGGCCGCGCGCAGGCCCACCACCTTCACCTGAAAGTGCAGGGTCTTGCCTGCCAGAGGGTGGTTGAAGTTCAACACCACGCTGTCGTCCTTGACCTCGTGGATGGTGGCGTTGTACACCTGGCCGCTCTGGTCGCTCAGTTGCAACTGCACGCCGGGCTCCAGGGTGATGGTGGGCGGGAATTCGCTCTTGGGCAGCGCGATGAACGCGTTGGGGTCCTCGGGGCCATACCCCTCCTCGGGGGCCACGGTGACCTCTTTGGCCTCGCCCACGGCCATGCCCTCCAGTTCCTTCTCCAGGCCCGGGATGATTTGGCCGTGGCCGTGCAGGTACGAGAGGGGCCCGTGCTCGGAGGACGAGTCCACCACCTCACCGTCCACGGTCAGGGTGTACTCGATGGTCACCACATCATCGGCCTGGACGGTGCGCTTTTCTTCGGCTTGATTCGACATGTCATTCACCTTTCGTCGGGGGAAGGGAACGAACGGCCGGGGCCGCTCGCGCGGATACGACATCCCATTGTAACATACTCGCGGGTATAATGGAGGCGGGCGCCGGGCCGCGGTCCGAGCCCGGCATCCCCCCTCCCGGGAGGAGGGGAAGGGACCAGGGAGGTACCCTCATGGCCATCCGAACCATCGTCACCGTGCCGCACCCCGTGCTGCGGCGCAAAGCCCGCCGGGTCACCGAGTTTGGGCCCGAACTGCAGCAGTTGGTGCACGACATGATTGAAACCATGCGGGCCGCGCCGGGCGTAGGGCTGGCCGCGCCCCAGGTCAATGTCTCGCAGCGGGTCATCGTGGTGGAATACGAGGACGAAGACGAGGGCATCCCTCACCAACTGTACGCGGTGGTCAACCCTCGAGTGGTGTGGGCTTCGGCCGAGACCGAATGGGGCGTCGAAGGTTGCCTGTCCATCCCCGGGGTGGCGGGTGAGGTGGAGCGGGCCCGCGCGGTCACCGTGGTGGGGCAAGACCCTCAGGGCCGCGACCTGCGCCTGGAACTGGAAGGCTGGGTGGCCCGCATCTTCCAGCACGAGATTGACCATCTCAACGGCGTGCTGTTCACCGACCGGGCCCGCCGGGTGTGGCGCCTGGAAGAGAACGCCGCCCCCAGCGCGGCCGTGTGAGCCGATATGCACCTCGAGCACCTGAGCCTGGAGAACTTCCGCCTGTTCACCCGCTTTGCCCGCGCGCTGCCGCGCGGGCCTTTGCTCATCGTGGGCCCCAACGCCCAGGGCAAGACCTCCCTGCTGGAGGCCATCGCGTACCTGGCCACCTTCTCGTCCTTCCTGGCCCGCGCCGACCGGGAGGTCATCCACCTGCTGGCCCTGCGGCAGCCCCTGAGCGTGGCCCGCATTCAGGCCGTGTGCCACCGCGAGGCCACCGCCCAGGCCGCCGCGGCGTCGGTGCGCCTGGAGGTGCGCATCATCCACCAGGTGAAGCCCGCCACGCCCGCGCACACCCGCAAGCAAGTGCTGGTCAACGGCGTGGCGCGCAAAATGGTGGACGCGCTGGGCCTGTGCACCGTGGTGCTGTTCGTGCCCCAAATGCTGCGCCTGGTGGACGGCGCGCCCGAACTGCGCCGCCGCTTTCTCAACCAGAGCCTGTCGCAGGCCGAACCGCACTACGCGGCCACGCTGCTGGCCTACAACCGGGCCCTGGCCCAGCGCAACGCGCTGCTCAAGGCCGTGCAAGAAGGCCGCGCCCGCGCGGCCGACCTGACGGTGTGGGACCAGACCCTGGCCCCCCTGGCCGCGCGGCTGATGCACGCCCGGGCCCGCGCGCTGCGCGACTGGAACCGTCTGCTCACGGCCCGGCACCTGGAACTGCTGCACCGCACCGAACCCCTGCGCCTGGTCTATCGGCCCGCGCTGGATGTGCCCGACGCGCCCAGCCAGGGGGACCTGTTCGGCGGGCACGGGCCGCCCGAACCACCGGCCGAACTGCTGCACGACCTGAACGCGCTCACCCGGCACCTGCACGACCGGCTGGCCCAGCGCCACGCCCTGGACATTCGCCGGGGCAACACGGGCCTGGGCCCCCAGCGGGACGATTTCCGCTTCGTGGCCGGCGGCCTGGACCTGGCCGCCTACGGCTCGCGCGGGCAGGTGCGCACCGCGTTGCTGCTGCTCAAACTGGCCGAGGCCGCCTGGTACACCGAACGCACCGGCCGCCGCCCCATCCTGCTGCTGGATGACCTGCTGGCCGAACTGGACCCCCGCCGCCGGGCCGACATTCTGGAGCATTTCTTGCAGGCCGGCACCCAGGTGCTGCTCACGGCCACCGATGTCGAAACCTATCCCGCGGCCCATCGGCCGCGCACCACCATCTGGCACCTGCACCAGGGCCAGGTGGTGGAAGCCCAACCCGCGGCCGCGGGCCTGTAGTACAATCAGGCGGGCCTTGCGCCCCATCCCCATCGCCGCGAGGTAGGCGTGTTCGAGACCGTCTTCCTGGGCACTTCGGCGTCCGCGCCCTCGGTGCAGCGCGGGCTGTCGGCCCACATCATCCAACACAACCAATACCGCTTCTTGCTGGACTGCGGCGAGGGCACCCAGCGCCAAATCCTCAAGGCCGGAGTCGGCTTCCGCCGTTTGCAGCGGGTGCTCATCACCCACGGCCACCTGGACCACATCCTGGGCCTGGGCGGGCTGCTCTCGACCTTCATGCGCTGGGAGAGCGTGGAACTGCTGGAGATTTACGCCGGTGCCTGGGCCTTGGAGCGCATCCACGACCTGATTTACAAGGTGGTGCTGCGGGGCGCGCGGCCGCCCATGCCCTTGCGCTTCATCGAGGTGCGGCCCGGCGTCATCTTCCGGGGCGACGACTTCACCGTCACGGCCTTTCCTGTGTGGCATCGGGGCGCGCAGACCTTCGGCTATCGCTTCGAAGAAGACGCGCGGCGGCCTTTTCGGGTGGACCGGGCCGAAGCCTTAGGCATTCCCCCGGGGCCGTGGCGCCGTGACCTGGTGGCCGGGCGCACGGTCACCCTGCCCGACGGCCGGGTCATCCACCCCGACCAGGTGCTGGGCCCGCCCCGGCCCGGCGTGCGCTATGTGCACCTGGCCGACACAGGCCGCACCCACGACCTGGTCGAGCATGTGGCCGGCGCGGACCTGCTGGTCATCGAGGCCACCTACCTCGAGCCCGACCGGGACCTGGCCCGCCGGTTTGGGCACATCACCGCGCGGCAGGCGGCCCAACTGGCCCGCGAGGCCGGGGTCAAGCACCTGGTGCTGACCCACATCTCGCGGCGCTACAGCGACCGGGATGTGCTGGCCGAAGCGCGCGCGGTGTTCCCGCGGGTGTGGGTGGCCCGCGACTTCGACATCTACCGCATCCGCCGCGACGGGCTGGAGCACAGCACCACCCGCGCGCCGCAGGCGCGCACGCCCTTAGGGGATGCGGCCGACGCGCCGTCCTCCCCGGCCATGCTATAATCGAAACGCACCGCGCCCCAGTAGCTCAAAGGATAGAGCAACCGCCTCCTAAGCGGTGGGTTGCGGGTTCGACTCCCGCCTGGGGCTTCGGGGTCCCCGTCCCGTCGGACGGGGGCTTGTTGTGTGCTGCTCGCGGCCCGGCCGCGGGCCATGTTCACCGCGCAGGACATCGCCATGACGCGCATGGGCCAACCCCTGACGCCCGCCTACCAGGAAGCCGTGGACTTCCTGTACCGTTTTCTCGACAACAGCCGGGTGCGGCATCCCGAGCAGCGAGGGCGCTTCTCGCTGGCCCGCATGGAACGCCTGCTCGCGGCCCTGGGAGACCCCCACCGCGCCTACCCCGTGGTGCACATCGCGGGCACCAACGGCAAAGGGTCCGTCGCGGCCATGACCGCGGCGGTGTTGCAGGCCGCGGGGTACCGCGTGGGGCTGTACACCTCGCCCCACCTGGTGGAGTTCGTCGAGCGCATCCGCATCAACGGCCGGCCCATCCATCCCGACCAGGTGGTCGCCGGTGTGGAACGGCTGCGCCCCCTGACCGCGGCCGAGCCCCAGGTGAGCACCTTCGAACTGACCACCGCGCTGGCCTTCGACCACTTCGCGCGGCAGGGCGTGGATTTCGCGGTGGTGGAAGTGGGCCTGGGCGGCCGCTTCGACGCCACCAATGTGGTCTGGCCCGAAGTCGCCATCCTCACGGCCATTGACTACGACCACACCCGGCTGTTGGGCCCGACCTTAGCCGACATCGCGCGGGCCAAGGCCGGCATTCTCAAGCCCGGCCGTCCGGGGGTGACCGCGCGCCAGGCGCCCGAGGCCCTGGCCGTGCTGCAGGCCGAAGCCCGGGCCCGCGGGGTGCGGCTGCACCGGGCCGCGGTCGAGGTCGCGGTGCAGGTGTTGCACGACTCGCTGCAAGGGCAACGCCTGCGGCTGCACCTGCGGGGCAACGGCGCCCAACCCCTGGAGGCGCACCTGCCCTTGCTGGGCCCCCACCAGCGGGACAACGCCGCGGTGGCCTTTCTGGCCTGGCAGCAACTGGCGCGGCAGGGCTGGGCCGTGGGCCCCGCGGCCATGCGGGCCGGGCTGGCGCGCGTGCGCTGGCCGTGCCGCTTCGAGGTGCTGGCCCACAACCCGCCCCTGGTGGTGGACGGCGCGCACACGCCCGCGGCCATTCGGGCCCTGCGCGCCGGCATGCTGCACTACTTCCCCCAACGGCCGTGGGTGCTCATCTTCGGCGTCTCCCGCACCAAGGACCCCCGCGCGCTGCTGCACGCCCTGGCCCCGCCGGGCACCCAGGTCATTGCCACCCAATCCATCCACCCCAAAGCCCTGCCCGCGACCGAGGTGGCCGCCGCGGCCCGGGACGAAGGGCTGCCCGTCCGGGTGGCCGCCACGGTCGAGGACGCGCTGGCCCTGGCCTGGCAGCATGTCCCGGCCGACGGCGTCATTCTGGCCACGGGCAGCCTGTTCGTGGCTGCGGGGGTGCGGGTGGTTTACACGGGTGAGCCCTGGTGGCAGGCTTCTTTGGTATAATCTCGAATGATTTTACGCTGAGGCGCGCGCATGGACTTGCTGTACTTTGCCTTCGCTTTGGCCTTCTTGATTCTCATGCACGAGTTGGGCCACTTTTTGGCCGCCAAAGCGTTGGGCATCGAAATCGAAGAATTCGGCATCGGCTTTCCGCCGCGGGTGGCGCGGCTGTTCGAGTGGCGCGGCACGGTGTTCACGCTGAACCTGCTGCCCTTCGGCGGCTTCGTCCGGCCCAAAGGCGACGGGTCCCTCACCGAGCCCGACGCGTTGGCGCAGGCCCCGCCGGGCAAGCGCGCGTTGGTCATCCTGGCCGGGCCGGCCATGAACCTGTTCCTGGGCGTGCTGGCTTACCTCATCCTCTTCGTCGGCGCGGGCAAGCCGGTCAGCGAGAGCGTGCTGGTGTGGTATGTGGAACCCCAATCGCCGGCCCAGGCCGCGGGCCTGCAGCCGGGGGACCTCATCGTCGCGGCCGAGGGCCAGCCGGTCCACAAGGCCACCACGCTGCAACGCATCATCCGCGCCCACCTGGGCGAGCCCGTGCGCCTCACCGTACGCCGCGGCGACGCCACTCTGGACCTGACGGTGGTGCCGCGCGTCGAGCCGCCGCCCGGCCAGGGCGCAATGGGCGTGCGCATCATCGAATACGGCTGGGAGCCCGTGCCCGTGGCCGAGGGCGTGCGCCTGGCCTTCCAGGCTGCGTACGAGCACAGCATCGCGCTCTTCCGCCTGCCCTGGCAGATGCTGCAAGCCTATCTTGTGCCCAGCGCGCCCCCGCCGCCGGGCGAGGTCATGGGCTTTCGAGGTATGTACACCTCACTGCGCCTGGCCGCGCAAATTGACCGGGCCGCGCCCACGCCTGTGCCGACCTATACCCTGACTCTGCTGGCCGCGCTCAGCCTGTCGTTGGGCGTCCTCAACCTGCTGCCCATCCCCGCGCTGGACGGCGCGCGCCTGGTGCTGGCCCTGAGCGAAGGGCTGTTCCGGCGACGCCTGCCATGGCGGGTGGAAGTCACGCTGATGCTGGTGGGTTTTGTCGTCTTGTTGGCGCTGATGGTGGTCATCAATGTGCGCGAGTGGCTCTGACCACCGTCCGCCCCGCGGGAGAGAGTGAACATCATGTTGGAACCCATGGACCTGGATACCCTGTTGCGCCTGTTGCAGGACGAAACCATCATCCTGCCGCCCGATGTGCTCTATCGGCTGTCGGACCTGGGCCCCGACGAGGCGCAGGCGGTGGCCGAGGTGTGGCCCAAACTCAGCCCCGCGCGGCGGCGCGGCCTGGTGGAAGACATGCACGACCTGCTGGAGATGAGCCACCAGTTCTCCTTCCTGGAAATGGGCCGCATCGCGCTGCAAGACCCCGACCCGTACATCCGCCACAAGGCCATCGAAATCCTGTGGTTCGAGGACGACCCGCACCTCATCCCCCTGCTGCTGACCCGACTGCGCGAAGACCCCGACGAGCAGGTGCGGGCCACCGCGGCCGCGGCCCTGGGCGATTATGTCTTCCAGGGCGAGGTGGACGAACTGCCCGAATGGCAGCACCGCCCCGTGGTGGAGGCCCTGCTGGAGGCGCTGGCCGACGACGACGAAGGCGCCACGGTGCGCTACCGGGCCCTGGAGGCCGTCAGTTACGCTTCCTCGGTGCCCGAAGTGCGGGAATGGATTGAACGCGTGTACCGCCAGAGCCTGGCCGACAACGACGAAGACGGCCTGCGGGCCGCGCTGTTCGCCATGGGCCGCTCGGCCGACCCGCATTGGACCCAGTATGTGGTACTGCATCTGCACGATGTGCGCCCCAGCGTGCGCGCCGAGGCCGCGCTGGCCGCGGGACGGCTGGAGATGACGCGCGTCATCCCCGACTTGCTGCACCTGCTCGAAGACCCCAACAAGTATGTGCGCATGGCCGCGGCCACCGCGCTGTCGGACCTGGGCGGGGCCAACGAGCAAGTGGCGCGCGCGCTGCGCAAGGCCCTGCGCCGAGCCGAAGACGAGGAAGAAGCCCAGGTCATGGCCGAGGCGCTGGACAATTACGACTTCCAGACCTCCCTGGTGTTGGGCAACCTGGATTTGCTGGACCTGACCCTCAAGGCCGGGGACACGGACCTGCTGGAAGTGCAGTTACCCGACGGCGTGGCCCTGGAGCGCCTGAACGGGGACGCCGAAGACCACACCCCCGCCGCGACGGACGACGCCACCGATGTGTCGCCCGACGCGCAACCCGAAGACGGCGACGAATCGGCCACGTCCCGCGGCGACGCGTCGTGAGGCGTGTATGGGCCTGAAGCATCCGCGCACCTGGCTCCGGTGGGTCGTGGCCGGCCTGGGGCTTCTGGCCGGGCTGGTGCTCGGCCCCGCGCCGGGCCGGGCGGCCGCGCTGCCGCCCCTGACCCCCCAGGTGCTGGTGGTCTTCGCCAAGAGCGTGACCATCCGCCTGCCCCTGGACGATTTGGGGCCGGTGGAGCGGGTGGAAGTCTACCTGCGGCCCGAGGGCATGGTGGACACCTACACCCAGGACATGCACCTGAACGGCCCGCTGGCCGAAGTCACCCTCTCGATGCACGACTACCCCCTGCCGCCGTTCATCCAGGTGTACTACTGGTTCCGCATCTACCCGGCCGCGGGCGAGCCCGTGCAGTCGCCCGCGTTCGTCTTCATCTATGAAGACAACCGCTTCACCTGGCAAGAGCGCGCGGTCGAACCCGTGCAGGTGTATTGGAGCGAAGGCGGCGCCAAGGTAGCCGAGGCCGCGCTCAACGCCGCGCACATTGCGCTGCAAAACGCGTTCGTGCAGTGGCAGGGGCACTTCGACACGACCCGCGGCCCGCTGCGGGTCTATGTCTACCCCTCCCGCGCGGCGCTGGCCGAGGCCCTGGCCCCGCTGCCCGACGCGTGGCGCGCGCCCGAAGTGCAGGCCCGCCTGCACATCATCCTGGCCGGGGGAAACCCTTCCCCCGCGGGGCTGCTGGAACTGCAGCGCGAAGTGGCCTACGCGGCCGCGCAGCGGGTGCTCTACGACACCGTGCAAGAAGGCTACGCCAACCTGCCCTGGTGGCTGCGCGAAGGGCTGGCGCTGCTGGCCGAGCCCCAGGGGGTGGATGCGGCGGCGTATCAGGTCCTCACCGAGGCCGCCCAGGCCAACCGACTTATCCCCCTGCGGGCGCTGTGCGCGGCACCGCCCGACGACCTGGACGACCCCCGACTGGCCCAGGCCGAGGCCGGCGCGTTCGTGGCGCATGTGTTCGGACGCTACGGCCCCGCGGGGCTGCGGCGTCTGCTGGACATCTACGCCAGCGGTCTGGGCTGCGAGGACGGCGTTCAGGCCGCCCTGGGCCTGAGCCTGCAGGCCCTGGAGGACGACTGGCGCTCGGCCGCGGGGCTGCATCCCCAGGAAGGGCTAACGCCCGGCTGGGTGGGCGTGGGGGTCGCGGTGAGCATGTTGGGGCCCTTCGTGGCCCTGGCCGTGGTCTACGCCCGCCGCCGAACCGCGGACGACACGCTGCTGTGAGAGGAGCCCGATGGAGCGCCTGCAAGCCCGGGTCTACGGCCGTGTGCAAGGGGTGGGCTTTCGCCATTTCGTGTGGCAACAGGCCCATCGGCTGGGCCTGACCGGCTGGGTGCGCAACCGCCGGGATGGTTCGGTGGAAGTGGTGGCCGAGGGCCCGCGCCACGCGCTGGACGCCCTGCTGGCCGCCCTGTACGAGGGCCCCCGCGCGGCCCAGGTGCGGGCCGTGGAGCCGCGCTGGAGCCCGGCCCAAGGCACGTTCACCGACTTCGAGGTGCGCCCCACGGTCTGAAACCCTCCGCCCGGCCGCAAGCCCTTTCCCCCAAAACCAACGGCCCCCGCCGCACGACGGGGGCCGAGGTGTGTCACGATGCCGCGCGCCTCACGGCGTGGGCGAAGGCGTGAGCGTGGGCGTGACCACCGGCGTGGGCGAAGGCCGCCCCTCAAGGTACACCGGCACCTTGATGAGGTCGCCCACATACAACGGCGTGCCCTCGTCCATCTCGTTGGCCTCGCGAATGGCCTCCACCGTGGTGAAGAAGCGGGCCGCGATGGCGTCCAAGGTGTCGCCGGGCCGCACGAAGTAGAGGATGATGTCGCCCTTCTTCAGGGCGGGCGGCAAGGGCGTGGGCGTGGGGGGCTCCATGCCCGGCAGGGGGATGGTCAACTCCCGACCCACATACAGCACCGACTCGTTGGACATGTCGTTCCACAGCATGAGCACATCCAGGTCCACGCCAAACTGTTCCGCGATGCTGAACAGGGTGTCGCCCGGCTGCACGGTGTAGGG
>WGAK01000061.1 GCA_015494815.1 Anaerolineales bacterium
CGCGGGTTCTTCGGGGGCCACCTGCGCGGCCTTGTGATACACCTCCGCGGCCTCACGCAACTGACCCAGGGAGAACAATGCCAGACCCAGGTTGACGAGGGCCCAATAGTCGCGCGGCTTCAAGGATACCGCTCGCGCGTAAGCCTGGGCGGCTTTCTCCCATTCCAGGTTCCACGCCGCGGTGTGGCCCGCGTCCATCGCAGCCTGGAAGGCGCGCTCTTTCTGGACATTGGTGGATGGCGGCTGGCTCATGCCTTTGCTCCGGCTTGAGGGTCGTCCTAAGTATAACCTACTTTGCGGCCCTGTGTTCCCCGGAGGGCGCGCATGCTTGCCCCTGACGACTGATGTCTGTCCGCTGTAGCCCTTGACAAACGGTCGCCTTTGGTGTATCTTTCAGATTAGTTTACAACACAAACCAGTTTGGAGGTGTGTCGTGAGCGATTGGTTGCAACAAGCCCGGCGCAGGGCCTTGCAGTATTGGGCCGAAGATGGCCTGCCGGATTTGTACACCGGCGCGTTGCTGTTGTTGTTCGTTGGCCTGCAGGCAGGCGGCGAGCGCCTGTTCCCGGCTGCGTGGCGCGGTGCAGAGCAGGGGGTTGCGTTGGTGGTGCTGGTGCTGGGCACGCTGTTGGCCCGTCCTGTGCTGCGCGCGCTCAAGCAGCGCATCACCTATCCGCGCACGGGCTATGTGGCCTATCGCACCCCCAGCCTCGCGGAGCAACGGCAAGGGCTGTTCTTCACCGTGGGGCTGGCCGTGGTGCTGCTGGCTTTGGCCGTGCTGACGCCCGACTGGCCCACGCCGGCCGCGTTGTGGCTCACCCACGGCGTGTTCTTCGCCATCACCGCCGCGCTGGCGGCTCGGTTGGGTTTGCCGCGCTATTGGGGTTATGCCACGCTGCTGTTGTTGGCCGCGGGCTTCTACACTTTGACCTGGGAAACCTGGCCGACGGCCTGGCATGACGCTCTGGCCGCGGGGCTGCCTACTCTGGCGTTGCTGGGCCTGGTGATGTTGCTCAGCGGCGCCTGGACCCTGGCCCGCTATCTGCAACGCCATCCCGTCTGGTCGGGGGAGGCGGAGTCATGAGTACCGCGCCGCTGGGGCCGCCGCCGGTGGACCCGCTCATCCACGCGCCGGCCCGCTTGAGCATCATGGCCACCCTGGCCGCGGTGGAAGAGGCCGACTTTCGCTACCTCTTGCATACCACCGGCCTGACCAAGGGCAATCTCTCGGCGCATTTGAGCAAACTCGAAGCCGGAGGGTATGTGGCCATTACCAAGACCTTTCGCGGGAAAGTGCCGCTGACCTTGTGCCGTCTCACGCCCCAGGGGCGGGCCGCGTTCGAGCGTTATCGGCAGCAGATGATGGCCTACCTGCAGGCCGCGGGGCCCGAAGGCCCTTCCCCCGATACCACACCCAAGGAGGTTGCGCCGTGACCTGGGTCGTCGAATTGCAGCGCGTGTCCAAGTCGTTTGGCACGGTGCGCGCGGTGGACGAAGTGTCGTTGCAGGTGCCCGCGGGGCGGGTGTTCGCCTTGCTGGGGCCCAACGGCGCGGGCAAGACCACCACGCTGCGGGTGCTCATGGGCATTTATTTCCCCGACGCGGGAGAAGTGCGGGTGTTCGGTGGACCGCCCGCGGCCGCCCGCACGCGCATCGGCTATCTGCCCGAAACCCGGGGGCTCTATCGCCAGGCCCGGGTGCAGGAATTGCTGGAATATCTGGCCCAACTCAAGGGCCTGGATGCCCGCACTGCACGCCAGCGGGCCGTGGCCTGGTTGGAGCGTTTCGATTTGCTTGCCTGGGCTCGTCGCAAAGTGCACGAGTTGTCCCACGGCATGCAGCAGAAGTTGCAATTGGCCGTGACCCTCATCCACGAGCCCCCGCTGGTGATTCTGGACGAGCCTTTTCAGGGGCTGGACCCGGTGAATGTGCGGCTGGTGGAGGACATCATCCGGGACCTGCGGGCCCGGGGCCGCACCATTGTGTTGAGTTCGCACCAGTTGCACCGGGTGGAGCGGCTGGCCGAAGAGGTGGCGCTCATCCATCAGGGGCGCATTGTGGAACAGGGCGCGCTGGACGCGCTGCGCCGGGCTTACGCGCGAGGGCAGGTGCGGGTGCGCCTGGCCCCTGGGCACGACCTGCCGGACGCCGTGCCGGGGGTGCAGGCCCGCCGCGCGGTGGAGCCGGGCGTCTGGCTGCTGGACTTAGCGCCCGCGGCCCGGCCCGGCGATGTGTTGCAGGCCTTGTTGGCGCAGGGCCTGCCCCTCGAGGGGTTCGAGGTCGTGCAGCCCTCGCTGGAGGACATCTTCTTGCAGGCCGTGGCCACGCAACAGGAGGCGCAACATGCAATGGCGTAATGTGCGCATCATCGCGGGGTATGAGTACCGCCGCAATTTCCGGCGGGGCGGGTTTTTGTTCGCCACCTTTGGCCTGCCCGTGTTGGGCGCGTTGATTGTGCTGGGCTTACGCTGGCTGGCGCAGCAGCCGGGCCGCACCGATTTGATTGTGGTGGACCCCGACAAGCCCATCGGCGTGCTGGACCAGGCCCACATGCTGCCCCCCGACTTGCCCGCCGGCTTCGCGTGGGCCCAAAGTGAGGACCAGGGCAAGCAGGCCGTGGCCCAGGGCGAATGGCTGGCCCTGGTGGTGATTCCGCCCGGGTATGCGCCGCCCGAAACCCCCTTGCGGGTGTATATCACGCCGGGGGCGTCCTTCACCGAGACGCTGGAGCGGCGGGTGACCGCGCTGCTGCTCTACTCGCGCCTGGCCGACCACATGACGCCCGCGGACCTGGCGCTGTTGCTGGAGCCGCTGCCGATGGAAACCATCACCGTGGCCCAGGCCGAAGAGCGGGCCCAAGACATCGGCACTTCCATGTCGGCGTATGTGCTGAGCATCGTGTATTTCATGGCCCTGTTTTCCAGTGCGGGCTATTTGCTGCAAAGCGTAGCCCAGGAGAAGGA
>WGAK01000062.1 GCA_015494815.1 Anaerolineales bacterium
GCGTCTACCCGCCGAAAGGCCGAAATCATGATGGGGATTTTGATGGTGCTGGCCGCGGTGAAGGCCAGGTCGGGCGGGATGGGGTATTCCTGGCCTTGCTGATAGAGGAAATGCACCTCGTCGCCGCTGTCCAGGTGGTAGAGGTAGAGCCCTACCACGCCATCGAATTCGGCCAGGTCAATGGTTTGTTCCAGCAGCACCTGCAGGTTGTGCAACGGAGGCCGGGTGGGCGGCACCCGCTTGACGGGCAACACCACCCGCCGCGCGGTGCGCGCGAATAGCGCGCGTTCGATGAGGGGGATGGCCTGCTCCACATGCAGCACCGTGCCCCACTGCCCGGCCGAAAATTGGGTCGTGCCCACCACCGGCTGCGGCGGCACCGGGGGACGGTCGTAACGCGGGGCGATTTCCTTTTCCAGATATTCCCGCAGCCGGGCTTCGGAATAGCGGGCTACCAGAGGAATTTCGACCCGCGGCGGCGTGCGGCCCCAAAGATAGTCCCAAAACCCGGCCCAGAACGACCGGCTCTGGCGTTGGGTTTCCACCGCGGCCAGCATGGCGTCCACATCCACCTCGAAGCCCACCGTGGCCGGGTCGAGCCAGATGACCGCGTCGCCATACACCAGTTCCACGGGCGCGCTGTAGGCCTCCAGCAGGCGGCGGGCGGCCTCTTCGCGGGTCAGCCCGCCTACCGGGATGCCGGCGACGATGGTGTCCGCGGGCAGGCGATTTTGCACCCGGCTGTATTGCACCAGCGCGACCACGCCCAGCACCAGCCCGGCCAGCAGCAAGAACACCGAGACCCAGCGCAACAGGGGAAACCCCAGGCGCGGGGATGCGGCATGTACTCGAACCATGTGCGTACTCCCGTGAGCAGTCCTCGGCCCTCATTGTACCCAAGGCGTCAAGGGATGTCCAAACGCGTGAGGCCGGCGGGGTTGTCAAATGCGCTCAAATGTTCTACAATAAGGGCGTCATGGATGTGTTGACGACTTTGCAGCGCTTGGCGCCCGCGGCAGACCTGGACCAGGACGCCGCGCCGACCGGGTGCCCGCATCCGCAGGGGCCGCGGCTGCCCGTGCATTGGGCCGCGGTGGGCGGTCGGCGGGTGCCCATCCTCAAGGCACTGCTTACCTCGGCCTGCGAGCGCGACTGCGCCTATTGCCCGTTTCGGGCCGGGCGGGACGTCCGGCGGGTGACTTTTCGCCCGGCCGAATTGGCCCGCGCGGTGCTGGCGCTGTATCGCGGCGGCGCGATTCGCGGCGTGCTGCTCAGCAGCGGCATCGCGGGCGGCAGCGTGGCCACCCAAGACCGGCTGCTCACCACCGCGCGGCTGTTGCGCGGCCAGGGCTTCGACGGCTATCTGCATCTCAAACTCATGCCCGGCGCGGAAAAAGACCAGGTGCTGGACGCGATGCGTTGGGCCGACCGGGTGTCGGTCAACCTGGAGGCGCCGGGCGCGCGCTTCTTGCGTCGCCTGGCCCCGCGCAAATGGTTTTGGCGCGAGTTGCTGCAGCCCCTGCAGTGGGCCGCAACCTTGCGCCGGACGCACGACCCGCGGGCCCTGGGCCGCCGCCGTTGGCCGTCGCTGGTGACGCAGTTCGTGGTGGGCGCGGCCGGTGAGCGCGACCGTGACCTGCTGACGCAGACCGCTCGCCTGCTGCAGGAACTGGGCTTGAGCCGGGTGTACTTCTCCGCGTTCCGGCCTATCCCCGATACGCCCCTGGCCGGGCATCCGGCCGAGGACCCCGCGCGGGCCCGACGCCTGTATCAGGCCTTCTTCTTGCTGCGTGACTATGGCTTCACCGTGGACGAGTTGCCCTGGACGGCCGAGGGCCAGTTGCCCCGGCAGGACCCGAAAGTCGCCTGGGCCGAGCGTCATTTGCGCGCCGCGCCGGTGGAGTTGAACACGGCGCCGCGCGCCCTGCTGCTGCGGGTGCCGGGCATTGGCCCGCGTCGCGCGGCCCGCTTGCTGCAGGCCCGCCGCGAGGCTCGCCTGCGCGACTGGCGCCAGTTGACCGCGCTGGGACTGCCGGTGACGCGCCTGGCGCCATATGTGCTGCTCGACGGGCGGCGTCCGCCGCAGCAGTTGGCCTTGTTTGCGGCCCGGCCCGAACCGCAAGTCCCCGCGTCTTAACCGCCACCGGCCCCGCGCGTGCCACGGGGCCGGTGAACGCGTTGCATCCGCCGCGTTCAGGGCTGGTTTTGCCCGTCCGTGGAGGTTCCCCCGGCCGGGGTGGGCAGGGCCGGCGGTTGCGGTTGTTGCATGCTCAGCAGGAATTGCTGCAGTTGGGCCTTGAGTTGCGGCGAGAGGTCCGGCTCGGTGGGCACATACTTGCGCCACAGGTCATAGGTCTCGATGTCGGCCTGGTCGCGCACTTGCTGCAGCCATTCCCGAAAGGCCTGGTTTTTGGCGTTTTCGACCTGGCTGGAGGTCATGGGGCGTTCTTCGTGCCCCAGCACCTGGATGATATGCCAGCCGAAGTCGGTTTGCACCGGCGGGCTGATTTCACCCACTTGCAGGCTGAAGGCCGCGTCCTCGAAGGGCTTGACCATCATGCCGCGGCCGAACCAGCCCAAGTCGCCACCCTGGGCCGCACTGCCGGGGTCCTGGGAATAAGTCTCGGCCAGCGCGGCAAAGTCTTCCCCGGCCTTCAGTTTTTCCAGCACTTCCTGGGCCGTGGCTTCGTCTTCGACCAGAATGTGCCGCGCCCACACCTGCTCCTCGGTAGTGGGCACATCCGCGGTGATGACATCCATGAGTTTTTGGCGGTAGAGTTGCACTCGCATCACGGCCTTGAGGTCGTCGTAAGAAATGCCGGCCTTGGCCAGCCATTCGTCCAGGCGCTGTTGGTAGGCCTCTTGGGTGAAGGGCGTGGCCGTGGGTCGTGGGG
>WGAK01000063.1 GCA_015494815.1 Anaerolineales bacterium
ACGCCCACCAGCGCGAAGTCCAGCGCGCCGGCCACGCGCCAGGCTCGCCATTGCCCCGGACCGGGTCGCGCGCCCGCCGGTGGGGGCACCTGCGCGGGCAGCAACAGCGAAACCTCGTCGGGCGTGCGGGCCACGAAAACCCACTCGGCCGTGGATGCGACCTGGGGCAAGGGCGCGTCGGGCGGCAGGCGCCAGATGGCAAAGCGACCGGGCAGGGCCTCCAGGCGTCGTTCCACCGGGGCTCACACCCGCCGCGCGGCCGGGCCCAACGCCCGCCCCAAGGGGCCGTCGGCCGGTTCCGCGTCGGTGTCGGCCCGCCGCCAGGTCTCCAATGGTACCGCGGCGATGAACGCCTCCACCGACACCGGCTGCCCCAGGCGAACCTGCCCGGCCCGTCGAAACAGGTCGTGCTGGGTGCGATGGCACAGCGCGGCCTGCACTTTGGCTTCCAGCGCGGGGCCCAGGCTCACCACCCAGTGCGCGGGCTCGGGGTTGAACAGCCCTTCCAGCGGCACATCGGGCACATAGGCCAGGGGCGTGTACCACGCGGGGCGTTGGGCCGGGGGCAACGCCGCCAGGGCCGCGCGGGCCACCCGGTGCACCTGCACATGCGCAGGATGCCCATACTCGCCGCGCGAGCCGTGGGTGAGCAGCAGATGCGGCCGCACCTGTCGCAGCCAGGGGAGCAGCCGCCGGGCCACCGCGTCGTCATCCGCAGCAAAGGGGAACAACTCGCCGTTGGGGCCGATGTCGGGGTCGCGATAGCCCAGGAAGAACGGCCCGCGCGCGGCCAGGGCCCGCACCGCGCAGGCCAACTCCGCGCTGCGCACCGCGCCCAGTTCCTCAGGCTCGCACAGGGGCGGGTCGCCGCGCTCGCCGCCCTCGCCGCGGGTGGCCGCCAGCACGAAAACCTCGTGCCCGGCCCGAGCCAGCAGCGCCAGGGTTCCCCCGGCCATCAAGGTCTCATCGTCGGGATGGGCGAAAAAAGCCAGAACGCGCATACCGTCCTCCATGATGGGCAGGGGATGCTCACGCCGCGGTGTCGGCGATGCGCTGCTGCAAATAGGCCTCGATGAAGCCGTCCAGGTCGCCGTCCAGCACGGCCTGGGCGTTGCCCACTTCGTAGCCCGTGCGGTGGTCCTTCACCATCTGGTAGGGGTGCAGCACATACGAGCGGATTTGACTGCCCCACTCGGCCTTCTGATATTCCCCTTTGAGCGCGGCCATTTGCTCGGCCTGCTCTTGCCGCTTGCGCTCCAACAGGCGGGCCTTGAGCACCCGCAGCGCGGTGTTCTTGTTCTGCGTCAGCGAGCGCTCGTTTTGGCACGAAACCACGATGCCGGTGGGCAAATGGGTAATGCGCACCGCGGTAGCGTTCTTTTGCACATTCTGCCCGCCCGCACTGGAGGCCCGAAAGGTCTCGATTTTCAAGTCCTTGGGGTTGATGGCCACCTCCGCGTCGTCTTCCACCTGGGGCAGCACTTCCACCAGGGCGAAGGAAGTGTGGCGGCGGTGGGCCGCGTCGAAGGGCGACAGGCGCACCAGGCGGTGGACGCCCTTTTCGGCCTTGAGGTAACCGTAGGCCCACGGGCCGTTCACGGCCACGGTCACGCTTTTGATGCCCGCCTCTTCGCCGGGCACCTGGTCCAGAATCTCGGTTTCGTACCCCCGCCGCTCGGCCCAGCGCAAATACATGCGCAGCAGCATCTCGACCCAGTCGTGCGCATCGGTGCCCCCCGCGCCGGCATGGATGCTCAGCAATGCGTCGTGCCGGTCGTAAGGCCCGGCGAGCATGGCCTGCAACTCCCGCTGGCGCAACTCACGCGCCAGGGCCGCGACCTCGTCCTCCAACTCCGCGACCAGGTCGGGGTCGTCCAGCGCGGCCAGTTCGTATGCATCGCGCCAGCGCTGCTCCCAGCGCTGCCAGGCATCCAGTTCGGCTTGCAGGCGGGCCCGCTGCTGCATCACGGCCCGGGCCCGCTGCGGGTCGTCCCAAAAATCGGGGGCCTGCATTTGCGCGTCCAGGTCGGCCAGGCGGGCCTGCTTGGCGTCCAAGTCAAAGACGCCTCCGCAAAGCCTGGGCTTTGTCGTGCAAGGTGTTCAAGCGAGACAGCAAGGCTTCCATGATGCGACCTCCGCGGTTGAGGGTGGGGGATGGGCTCCGCCGCGGCCGGGCGGCCGCCGCGCAACCCTCTGTCAGTATAGCACAAGCCCTCAAGGCCGGGGCTGGAGCACCGGCGTGGCCGTGGGCGTGGG
>WGAK01000064.1 GCA_015494815.1 Anaerolineales bacterium
GGAAGGGGTGGACATGGTGATGCCCGGGGACAATGTGAACCTGACGGTGGAGTTGATGGTGCCGGTGGCGCTGGAGAAGGGGTCGCGGTTTGCGATTCGGGAAGGCGGCCTGACGGTGGGTGCGGGCACCATCACCGAGATTTTGGACTGAGCGCGTTGCGCGGGCGGGGCGGGGCGACCCGGCCCCGCCCTACCTGAGCGTCTTTGAGGTTGAGTCATGGCCAAGAAGAAGGGCGTTCGCATTGTGGTCACCTTGGCGTGCACCGAGTGCAAAGAACGCAACTATTTGACCGAGAAGAACCGCCGCAACGACCCGGGGCGGTTGGAACTGCGTAAGTATTGCCCGCGCTGCCGGCGGCACACCCTGCATCGGGAAACCCGCTAACACGCCCTGGTCAAGGGCCGTGTTCGCGGGTATAATGGACATGCCCAAACCCGCAGGCCAGTAGCTCAATTTGGCAGAGCACCGGTCTCCAAAACCGGCGGTTGGGGGTTCGAGTCCCTCCTGGCCTGCCTCGTCTTCCCATCAGGGAGCCCGGCAGATGACCCCGTGAGGCAACGCCGCCCAACGCGGCGTTGTCTTTGTGGTACCAAGGAGGCCCAAGTGCCCAAGCCCAAGACGCGAATCTCACGGCGCAAACCCGAACGCACCGCGCCCGCGACCAAGGCCAAAGACGCCGCGCCCCGGACTGCCCCCCGGTCGGCCGAGCCCAAGGCCAAAATCCAAAAGGCGCGCAAGAAGGCCGGCAAGCCCAACATCGTGGTCCGCTGGTGGAACGAAACCCGGGGCGAACTGCGCAAAGTGGTGTGGCCGACCTGGGCCGAGGTGCGCTACCTGACCGTGGTCGTGCTGCTGGTCACCTTCTTGACCAGCGCGTTCTTCGGCTTTACGGACTGGCTGTTCTTGCGCGTGGTGGGGCTGCTCATCGGCGTGTGACCGGCCCCGACCCTGGACGGAGGATAGGAAGTGGACATCTTTTGGGAACGGCTCGTCTGGCTGTCCGATGACGCGCCCTCAGGGCCCGCGACCGACGCGGAAACCCAGGAGGAAGACGACGGCCGCGCCTGGTATGTGGTACATTGCTATTCGGGTTCGGAGAACAAAGTCAAACGCAACCTCGAGCAGCGGGTCGAATCCATGGGCATGAAGGACAAAATCTTCGAGGTCATCGTGCCCACCGAAGAGGAAATCGAAATCAAAGACGGCAAGCGCCGGGTGGTCGAGCGCCGCATCTTCCCCGGCTATGTGCTGGTCAACATGATTATGGACGAAGACTCGTGGTATGTGGTGCGCAACACCCCCGGCGTGACCGGCTTCGTGGGTATGGGCAACAAACCCACCCCCCTGCGCCCCGAGGAGGTCGCGCAGATTCTCAAGCGCATGGAGTCCGAGACGCCTCGCATCAAGGTCACCTTCGAGCCGGGCCAGCGGGTGCGCATCATTGATGGCCCCTTCCGCGACTTCACCGGCAAGGTGGCCGACATTGACATGGAGCGGGCCAAAGTGCGGGTGCTGGTCAACTTCTTTGGCCGCGAAACCCCCGTGGAACTGGATTTCTTGCAAGTCGAAAAGACCTGATTCGCTCAAAGCCGGTGGGAGGGCGCAGCCGCGCCCGTCCGACCACCCTTGAGGAGAGACCGTTATGAAGAAACTCAAAGCCGTTGTCAAACTGCAATTGGAAGCCGGTAAGGCCAATCCGGCCCCGCCGGTGGGCCCGGCCCTGGCGCCCCACGGCGTCAACCTCATGGCGTTCTGCAAAGATTACAACGCCAAGACCCGGGACAAGATGGGCCAGATTATCCCCGTGGTGATTCAGATTTACACCGACGGGTCTTTCACCTTCCAACTCAAGACGCCTCCGGCCTCCTTCCTGCTCAAGAAGGCCGCGGGCATCGAAAAAGGCGCGTCCAATCCGCCCCGGGAGATTGTGGGCCGGGTGACCCGCCAGCAGATTCGCGAAATCGCCGAAATCAAGAAGCCCGACATGAACACCGACGACATCGAGGCCATCATGCGCCAAATCGAAGGCACGGCTCGCAACATGGGCATCGAGGTGGTGGACTAACCCTTTCGGGCCCGCGAGCCGGTCGTTGTTCGCTCATGTCCCACGCGTGGGAGGGCGCCCCGCGCCCGCCAGCACCACAGGAGGTTGATGATGCCCAAGCGCGGCAAGAAGTACCTGGAAGCCCTGAAGAAGATTGACCGCAACAAGTTGTACACGCCCGAAGAGGCCATTCGCCTTGCCAAGGAGGTGGCCTACACCAACTTCGACGCCACCATCGAGGCGCACTTCCGCCTGGGCGTGGACCCGCGGCACGCGGACCAGCAAGTCCGCGGCGTGGTCAGCCTGCCCCACGGCACCGGCAAGCAGGTGCGCGTACTGGTCTTCGCCCAGGGCGAGGCCGCGGCCAAGGCCCGCGAGGCCGGGGCCGACTATGTGGCCGATAGCGACGAGTGGATTAAGAAAATCCAGGGCGGCTGGCTCGACTTCGACATCGCCATCGCCACCCCCGACATGATGCCCAAAGTGGGTCGTTTGGGCCGTATCTTGGGCCCCCGCGGCCTGATGCCCAGCCCCAAATCGGGCACCGTGGTCAAGCCCGACGACCTGCCGCGGGTCATCCAAGAAGTCAAAGCCGGCCGGGTCGAATATCGGGTGGACCGCACGGGCAACCTGCATGTGCCCATCGGCAAGGTTTCGTTCACCGACCAGCAACTGTACGAGAACCTGGCCGCGCTGGTGGACGCGGTCAAGAAAGCCCGCCCGGCCAGCCTCAAGGGTACCTACATCAAGCGGTTGACCCTGGCCCCCACCATGGGCCCCGGCATCAAGGTGGATGTCAACAAGGCCCTGGCCATGA
>WGAK01000065.1 GCA_015494815.1 Anaerolineales bacterium
GAGAAAGCGGCCGCACATTCGCCCATCCGCAGATTCGCAGATTCGCTCATCCGCTTTACCGCCTTTCCGCCTCCCCGCCTTCTCGCCCTATCGCCCGCCCCGTTCGGCTACACCACGATGTTCACCAACTTGCCCGGCACATAGATGACCTTGCGCGGCTCTCGACCCTGCAGGCGCTTCTGCACCGCGGGCAGGGCCAGGGCCTGGGCCGTGGCCTCGGCTTCCGCGATGTCGGCCGGCACCTGGATGCGGCCCCGCACTTTGCCGTTGACCTGCACCGCCAAAGTGATTTCCTCCACCGTCAGCGCGTCGGGGTCGGCCTCGGGCCAGGCTTGGGTGTGGATGGAGTAGGGCTTGCCCAGAACCTCCACCCACAACTCCTCCGCGAGGTGCGGCGTCACCGGTGCCATCAGGCGCAGATACACCTCCAGGGCTTCGCGCCAGGCCGGGGTGCCCACCAGGCCCTCCTGGCGGGCTTTTTGCATCGCGTTGAGCAACTCCATGAGCGCGGCCACGATGGTGTTGAACTCGAAATGCTCGAAGTCGTGGGTCACCCGCTGGATGGTCTGGTGGACTTTGCGCCGCAGCGCGCGCACGGCTTTGGGGTCGGGGGACGCCTCCGGCGCGGCCGCGGCCGCGGTTTCGGTCACCAGGTTCCACACCCGCCGCAGCCAGCGCTCCACGCCCTGGATGTTCTTGCTGTCCCAGGGGCCGCCTTTGTCCCAGCGGGCGTAGAACATCAGGTAGGCCCGCACCGTATCCGCGCCGTAGCGCTGCACCAGGTCGTCGGGGTCCACCACATTGCCCTTGGACTTGGACATCTTCTCCACGCCCAGGTGGAAGACCAAATCCAGATGCCGGGCGTTCTCCAGGCCCGGAATGTGCACCCGCGTGTCCGGGCCCACCTGCACCACCACCAGGTCCGCGTGTTTCTCGGGGTCGTTGTCGTTGGGGTCATAGGGATTGACCCGCACCTTGAGCCCAACCTCGTCCTTGGCGTAGACCTCGCCCCGCACCTCATCGTCGCCCTTGCCAAAGGCGGGCCACTGCTCGCGCGGGGTGCCATAGGGCAGGGCGCGAATTTCCTCCGCGTGGAAGGTGGTGTCGTGCCAGTGGCCCTTGATGGTCACAAAGTGCCCATCGCGCGGCTCGCCCAGCACCATGCCCTGGTTGCGCAGTTGCATCATGGGCTCGTCGCCGTGCACGAAGCCCATATCGCGCGCGGCCTTGTGGAAGAAGCGCACATAGAGCAGGTGCATGGTGGCGTGCTCGATGCCGCCGGTGTAGGTGTCCACCGGGAACCAATAGGCGTACTCCTGCGGGTTGAAGGGCTCTTTGTCCAAAGTGCCCAGTTGCAGGTAGGCCAGGTGATACCAGGACGAGTCCATGAAGGTATCCATGGTATCGGTCTCGCGCTCGGCCGGGCCGCCGCACACCGGGCAGGTGGTGTGCTTCCAGGTGGGGTGGAACTTGAGGGGGCTTTCGCCCGTGGGCTTCCACTCCACATCCTCGGGCAGGGCCACGGGCAATTGGTCCTCGGGCACCGGATTCCAGCCGCACTTTTCGCAATACACCATGGGGATGGGCGTGCCCCAATAGCGCTGCCGCGAAATCAGCCAGTCCCGCAGGCGATAGTTGACCGCCCGCTTGCCGATGCCCTGCGCTTCCAGCCATTCGATGACCTTCATGATGCCGGGGTCGTCCCAGCCCTTGGCCTTGACGATGCGCGTGCCGCTCAGCGGGCCGCTGTTGGCCATCACGCCGGGGCCGGGGTAGGCCTCGGTCATGGTCGCCGCGTCCAGAGGCACCGGCTTGCCCTCCTCGTCCAGCGGGAAGATGACCGGGCGGATTTCCAGGCCGTACTTCCTGGCGAACTCGAAGTCCCGCTGGTCGTGGGCCGGCACGGCCATGATGGCCCCGCTGCCGTAGGACATGAGCACATAATCCGCGGCCCAGATGGGGATGCGCTCGCCGTTCACCGGATTGATGGCGTAGGCGCCGGTGAACACGCCGGTTTTCTCACGCTCCTCGGCCATGCGGTCCATGTCCGAGACCCGGGCGGCCTGGAAGCGGTACGCCTCCACCGCGGCGCGGTATTCCGGCGGCACGATTTCGTCCAGCACGGGATGCTCGGGCGCGATGACCATGAAGGTCGCGCCCCACAGCGTGTCGGGGCGGGTGGTGAACACTTCCAACTCATGGCCCTGCTCGGTGCGGAAGACCACCGTCGCGCCCTCGGAGCGGTCACCAATCCAGTTGCGTTGCAGGGTCTTCACCCGCTCGGGCCAGTCCAGGCCGTCGAAGCGCTTCAATTCCTCCGCGTAGTCGGTGATGCGGAAGAACCACTGCTCCAGATTCTTCTTGATGACCGGCGTGCCGCAGCGCTCACAGACCCGCTCCTCGCCGATGACCTGCTCGCGGGCCAAAGTGGTGTTGCAGCGAGGGCACCAGTCCACCGGGGCCTTCTTGCGATAAACCAGGCCGTGCTTGTAGAACTGGATGAACCACCACTGGTTCCACCGGTAATATTTGGGGTCGCAGGTGACCACCTCGCGGCGCCAGTCGAACATCGCGCCCATGCTGCGCAACTGCTTGCGCATGTGCTCGATGTTGCGATAGGTGGAAATCTTGGGGTGAATGCCCGTCTTGATGGCCGCGTTCTCCGCGGGCAGGCCGAACGCGTCGAAGCCCATGGGGAAGAGCACATTGTAGCCCTTCATGCGCATGAAGCGCGCCCGGGCGTCCGACGGGGTCATGGCATACCAGTGCCCAATGTGCAGCCGCCCCGACGGGTAGGGGAACATGGTCAGGGCATAGTGCTTGGGCTTGCTCGGGTCAATGTCGCTATGATAGAGGCCGTCGGCTTCCCACCTGGCTTGCCATTTGGCTTCGATGCGTTGGGGGTCATAAGCACGGGCCATCATAGCACCTCCTCGGGGCAAAGAATGCGATTGGGGGATGACTTTCACTCGGCCGGGGCCGTGGTCGAGGGCTTGCTTGCGCTCGCGACCGTGGACAGGGCGCCGCGCTGCACCCGCTGAATGGCCGCGGCCCAGGCCTGGTTGTCCGCACCTTTGAGCAGGCGCAAGCGCACCGAGGCATCGCGGCGGCCCTGGGCCGAGGCGGTGGTAATGCGCAGGGTGAGCAGTTCGCGCTTGCCCAGGCCCAAAAAACCGCCGCGCGCGTCCTGCACCTCGGTCACCTGCACCGCGCGGATGGGCGCGGCGAACAACATCTCGCGCACCAACTTGCGCGCCACGGGCACGAAGAGCACCTTGCGGGTGGTCACTTTTTCGCGGCGCTCGAAAATCAGCCGCGCGTTGCTCAGGTAGAGCACGCCCTTGGGCCCTTTGTCGCCCTGGGTGAGCCATTGCGCCTCACACGCGTCCACCAGGTGTTCCCCCGCGCCCCAGGGGAAGGTGGCGGACGCGGCTTGCTCCACGGCCCAGGTCAGGTGCGCGATGACCTGCTGCACCTGCTTCAGCGCGGCCTCGAAGGGCTCGAACGCATCCCGCACCTGGTCCATCGCATCGTCCACATCGCGCGCCAGGTCGTCCAGCGCACTGTCCAGGTCGTCGAAATCGTCTTCGTCTCGGGCCCAGGCCACGCGACGCCGAATCTCGGCCAGGCGGCGTTCGCCGTTCAACTCCGTGGTCAGCATACGGAGGCGGCTCTCGGCCTCACTGCGCACATCGGGCCAGGCCTCGGCCAGGGCCTGCAGGCGGCTCTCCAGTTCGGGCGCGTAGCGATAACC
>WGAK01000066.1 GCA_015494815.1 Anaerolineales bacterium
GTGGGTCATCATGGACAACACCTTTGCCACGCCCTATTGCCAGCGCCCCCTGAGCCTGGGCGTGGATGTGGTCATCCACAGCACCACCAAGTACATCTCGGGCCACGGCCAGGCCATCGGCGGCGCGGTGGTCAGCCGGGACCTGGACTTCATCCACGGCCCGGTCAAGGACATGCTCAAGACCTTCGGCGGCATGATGGGCCCCTTCGAGGCGTGGATGACCATGATGGGCCTCAAGACCTTCGAGATTCGCATGCAGCGCCACTGCGAAAACGCGGGCCGCATCGCGCGCTTTCTGGCCCAGCATCCCAAGGTGGCCCGCGTGTTCTACCCCGGCCTGGAGGACTTCCCCGGGCACGCGGTGGCCCGCAAGCAAATGCACTGCTTTGGCGGCATGATTTCCTTTGAACTCAAGGGCGGCTATGAGGCCGGCGTGCGCCTGATGGAAACGGTCACCCTGCCGGCCCTGGCCGTGAGCCTGGGCAAGGTGGACAGCCTCATCGAGCACCCGGCCAGCATGACCCACGCCAAGGTGCCGCCCGAGGAGCGGCAGCGCATGGGCATCACCGACGGCCTGGTGCGCTTCTCGGTGGGCATCGAGCCGGTGGAAGACCTGTTGGCCGACCTGGAGCGAGCCCTGGCGCAGGTGTAAACGCGGCCGCGCGTCAGGTTGAGGGCCCCGCGGGCGTGTCCTGCGGGGCCTTTGTGTCGGGGGGAACGGCTCCGCCGGGGCCGGGCCCGGCCGCGAAGGCATTTTCCTCCCCCGCCAGGAAGGCGCGCACCACGGGCAGCACCTGCGCCAGCACGCCGGGGCCGCTGCGAAACCAGCGGATGCGCGGGTCGGTGCGGCGGAACCAGTTGGCCTGGCGACGCACGAAGGTATGGGTGCGGTGCAGGATGCGGGCCCTGGCCTCTTCCAGGCTCCAGCGCCCTTGCAGATAGCCGATGAGTTCCGCGTAGCCAATGCCCGACAGCGCGGGCAGCGCGGGGTCATAGCCCTGGGCCAGCAGCGCGCGCACCTCGTCCAGCCAGCCCTGGGCCAGCATCGCGTCCAGGCGTTGGGCAATGCGGCGGTGCAATTCGGCCCGGGGCAACCACAGGCCCAGCATCAGGGTGCGATAGCGAGGCGGGCCCTTGCCGCGCTGCGCGGAAAAGCGGCGCCCCGTGACGAAGATGACCTCCAGCGCGCGCACGGTGCGGCGCAGGTTGCGAGGCTGAATGCGGGCCGCGGCCGCGGGGTCCAGCACGGCCAGGCGGCGGTGCAGGGCCTCGGGTCCGATGCGCCGGCCCCAGGCTTCCAGCACGGCCCGCAGCCGGGGTTGCGGCGGCACCCGGGGGATGCGCCAGTTTTCGACCACGGCCCACACATATTGCCCTGTGCCGCCCACCAGCAACGGCACCCGGCCCCGGGCCACAATGTCGTTGATGGCCGCGAAGGCCGCGTCCTGATATTGGCCCAAGGACCAGACTTCGTCGGGGTCGGCCACATCCACCAGGTGGTGCGGCACCTGAGCCCGTTCCGCGGGCGTGGGCTTCGCGGTACCGATGTCCAGGCCCCGATACAACAGCCGCGAATCCGCGGACACGATTTCGCCGCCTATGGCCGCGGCCAGTTCCAGCGAGAGCGCGGTCTTGCCCACCGCGGTGGGCCCTACCAGAACGATGAGCGGGGGGCGCGGGTCAGTCGGGCGTGACATCGGTCCAGTGCCGTACCTGAGGGGGCCGGTCGGGGCGGGGCCAGTAGAGGGCAATCACTTCCAGGCGCCAGGGGTAGCGGCCTTCGGGGTCGTGCTCGGCCAGGTAGTGCTCGGCCGCGGCCTGCATGTGGGCCAGTTTGCGGGCCGTGACCGCGTCCTCGGGCCAGCCGAAGCCCCGGGTGGTGCGGGTTTTCACCTCGACGAAGACGAATTGCCCCTGGTGCCGGGCCACGATGTCAATCTCGCCGTAGGGGGTGTGCACATTGCGCGCCAGCACCCGGTAGCCCCGCTGCTGCAAATAGCGCGCGGCCCAGGCTTCGCCACGACGAGCCAGAGCGCGGTTGCGAGTCATGCCTCAATCGGTGGCCGCGGCGCGGCGCTGGCGCCAGCGGTGCTTGCCATACTCCCACAGCATGGGCAGGACCGAGACCACGATGATGCCCACCACCGCGTAGTGGAAGTTGGCCTTGATGACGGGGATGTTGCCGAAGAAGTAGCCCAGCAGCAAGAAGAGCCCCACCCACGCCAACGCGCCCATGATGTTGAAATAGATGAAGCGGCCGTAGTGCATGGCGCCGATGCCGGCCACGAAGGGTACGAACGTGCGCACGATGGGCACGAAGCGGCCCAACACCACCGCGAAACCGCCGTACTTGTCGTAGAACGCCTGGGTGCGCTCCAGATACTCCCGCTTGAGCACCCGCCGCAACCAGGGATGCTGGCTGTGGAAGAGCCTGAGGCCCAGCCGGTGCCCCAGCCAATAGTTCACCGTGTCGCCGAGAATGGCCGCCGCGGCGAGCGAGAGAAACAGCACCGCGAGATGCATGTGGCCCAAGGCGGCGAAAGTGCCCGCGGCAAAGAGCAGCGAGTCGCCGGGCAAGAAGGGCGTGACCACCAGGCCCGTCTCGAGGAACACGATGCTCACCAGCAGCACGTAGGTCCACGGCCCCAGCATTTCCAGCGCGGTGGCCAGGTGCTGGTCCAAATGCAAGAACAAGTTCATCACAAACTGCAGCCACTCGGGCATGGACGTTTGCTCCTTAGCGGCATACGGCGGGGCGCAGGCGCAGGCTCGCCCCGTGGCTTCCCAACGAGGGCACATTATACCGCAGATGCAGGCCGCGCGGGGTCGAGGCGTTCTACCATCTAACATGTTACCGAAGGGGCCCGACACGAATAGCGTCAGGCGATGTTAGAATAACGCGACGGCCGGTCGCGCGGCGTGGCCCCGCGCCGCCTGCGTTTGTCCTGATTCTCGCCCCCTGGAGGTTCGTCATGGCGACCGAATCCTTGTTGCGGCATCTCGCGCCCGTGTGGACGCATTTGACCACCGTGCAGCCCGTGCGGGCCGAAGGCGTGTATTTGTACGACGCTCAAGGCCGCCGGTACCTGGATTTCACCTCGGGTATTGGCGTGACCAACACCGGCCACTGTCACCCCAAGGTGGTGCAGGCCATCCAAGACCAGGCCCAAAGGCTGATTTTCGGCCAGATGAACATCGTCATCCCGCCGCCGGCGGTGGAACTGGCGCAGGCCCTCAACGAGGTGACGCCCGACCCCATTGACACCTTCTTCTTCTCCAACTCCGGCGCGGAGGCCGTGGAGGCCAGCGTCAAACTGGCTCGCCAGGCCACGGGCAAGCGCAACATCATCGTCTTTCAGGGCAGTTTCCACGGCCGCACCGCGCAGACCATGGCCATGACCACTTCCAAATACATCTACCGCCACCACTACCAGCCCCTGCCTGCGGGCGTCTTCGTCGCGCCTTACCCCTACGCGCATTATTATGGCTGGGACGAAGACACCACTACCGCGTTTTGCCTGAAGCAGTTGGACCACCTCTTGCACGGCCAAACGCCGCCCGACGAGACCGCGGCCATCGTCATCGAGCCCGTGTTGGGTGAAGGCGGCTATGTGCCCGCGCCGGTGGGGTTCTTGCAAGCCCTGCGCGACCTGACCGCCCGGCACGGCATCTTGCTCATCATGGACGAAGTGCAGTCGGGCTTTGGCCGCACGGGCAAATTCTGGGCCTTCGAGCACGCAGGCATCGTGCCCGACATCGTGGTCATGGCCAAAGGCATGGGCAGCGGTATGCCCATCTCGGGCATCGGGGCCAGCCGGGCACTGATGGAAAAATGGGAGCCGGGCTCCCACGGCGGCACCTATGGCGGCGGCGCGGCCGTGTCGTTGGCGGCCGCGGTGGCTACCCTGCGGGTGATTCGCGAGGAAGGGCTGGTGGCCAACGCCGCGGTCATGGGCGAACGGCTCTTGCGCGGCCTGCGCGCGCTGCAGGCCCGCTATGGCCTCATCGAGGATGTGCGCGGGCGTGGCCTCATGGTGGCCACCGAGTTCCCCGACGCGGCCACGGCCAAAGCCGTGCAGCAAGCCGTGCTCCGGCGCGACCTGCTGCTGCTCACTTGTGGCACCTACGGCAATGTCATCCGCTGGATTCCGCCGCTGGTGGTGCAGGCCGAACACATTGACGCGGCCCTGGATATCTTCGAGGCCGCGTTGCGTGAGGTGGCCGGGGCCTGAGCCGCGACCGGGCTATGCCGCCTGGGCCGCGGCCAGGCTTTCGTGGGCCAGTTCCACCACCCGGTCCACGGTGAAGCCGTAATGGGCCATGACCACCGCGCCGGGCGCGGACGCGCCAAAGCGGTGCACGCCCAAGATGCGCCCCCAGGGGCCGACCCAGCGCTCCCAGCCCTGGGGTACCCCGGCCTCTACGGCCACGCGGGCGCGTATAGCCCGGGGCAGCACTTCCTCTCGATAGGCCGGGCCCTGCCGCGCGAACAGTTCCCAACTGGGGAAGGACACCACCCGCACGCCGACGCCCTCGGCGGCCAGGCGTTCGGCCGCGGCGACCACCAGAGCCACCTCGGAGCCCGAGGCCATGAGGATGAGCCGGGGCGGTTGGGGGCCCAGGTCGGCCAGCACATACGCGCCCCGGCGCAGCCCCGCGGCCGGCGCGTAGACCCGGCGGTCGAGGGTGGGCACGGCCTGCCGGGTGAGCACCAGGGCCACGGGCCCGTCGGTGTATTCCAGGGCCACGCGCCAGGCCTCCACCGTCTCGTTGGCGTCCGCGGGCCGCAGCACCACCAGGTTGGGGATGGCGCGCAGCGCGGCCAGGTGCTCTACAGGCTGGTGGGTGGGGCCGTCTTCGCCCACGGCCAGGCTGTCGTGGGTGAACAC
>WGAK01000067.1 GCA_015494815.1 Anaerolineales bacterium
ATTTGAGCCGCCGCGGCGCGCGCCGGCCCCGGCGGAGCCGGTTCCCCAAAAAAACAACGGCCCACCGTGGATGCGGTGGGCCGGGCTGTTTGGCAGGGCCGCTTTAGTGCTGCGCCTCGCGCGCCCGAAAACGGGCGATTTGGTCTTCTAAGAAGGCCAAGACCAACGGAATTTGCATCCTAACCTCCTTGTCAGACATGACGGTCACCGTATCCTGCACTTCCTGGATGAGAATAGGCGCCAGTTGGGCGCTGAGTTCCAACAGACGAACATAAAAACCGCGCTCATCCAACTCACCGTTCTTGCGTTGCGCTTTGGCCGTTTGCAGGGCTTGGAGCAGTTGGGTCATATCAGGCATGTCAACCTCCTGGCCTTAGGATACCGGTCGTCTTTCAGTATACCCGCCGTCTGTTAACAAAATGCTATTCCTGATAAGGACAAGGGGATATTCCATTGGCTCTTCGGCTTGTCGCGTCTGAACACACGAAGCCGCCCGATGCGTGGGCAACACGCGCTCGTTCGAGGCGGGGTTCTGGCAGGGTCCCAACGATTTACTCCATTTGCGACATGGCATACCTCCGGTAGGATAGGGTCAATGCGCGAGGTTGTCATAGTATAGAAAATTTTTCGGCTGATGGATTTTTGCCCTCGCAATATCGGCGAAGCGACGGGAGCGCCGCGAGCCGCGTCCGGCCCGCCCCATCCCACGACAGCGGGCGCGTGCAAATGTCGCCGGAGGGTATGCTGCACGTGGCCCGCAACCGCGACACACCTTTGTCGGTGTCGTTGCGAGGGGGCGCAGCCCCCGAAGCAATCTCCTGGTACGGCCGAAAAGCGGCCCTTGCCGTCGCGCGAGATGCCACGACAGCGGACAGGCGTCAGGTGTCAGCGGGCAGGCAAGCACGCCCCCGAAGTCGTCTCCGGCCCTGTACCCTGAGACCGCCCGTTGGTTGCTTTCGGCAACTTTTGAGCGCGCCCATGACAGCCGTCCTATACCCAGCCGCAACCCCGCGTGATATAATGGCCGCACCTTCCCCAAGGAGGACAACGCACATGGATTTCCGCCTCACCGACGAACACCGGATGGTGCAGCAGATGGTGCGCGATTTCGCGCAAAAGGAAATCGCGCCCCTGGTCAAAGAATACGACCGCAAACACGAGCCCATCCCCGGGGTGCTGGAGCGCATGGGCGAGTTGGGCCTGCTCGGCATTAGCATCCCTGTGCGCTATGGCGGCCAGGGCATGGACTACATCACCCTGGGCCTGGTGAGCGAAGAGTTGGAATATGTGGACTCTACCCTGCGGGTGGTCATGTCGGTCCACATGGGCCTGTGCGCGCTGAGCATCCTGCATTGGGGCACCGAGGCCCAAAAGCAGAAATTCCTGGTGCCGCTGGCCAAGGGCGAGAAGGTAGGCGCCGGCGCGTTCACCGAGCCCGGCCACGGCTCCGACTTCGCCCGCATTCAGGGCACGGCCCGCCGCGAAGGGGATGTCTACATTCTCAACGGCGAGAAGATGTGGATTTCCCTGGCCACCAAGGCCGATTACGCGCTGGTAACCATGCGCACCGACCCGCACGCGGACCCGCCCCACCGGGGCCTGACCGCGTTCATCGTGGACCTGCACAGCCCGGGCATCACCCGCGGCGACATCAAAGGCAAACTGGGCGTGCGGGCCGGCTCCACCGGCTGGATTGCCTTCCAAAATGTCGAGGTGCCGGTGGAAAACCGCATTGGCGAAGAAGGCGAGGGCTTCAAGGTCACCATGTCGGCCTTCGACCGGGGGCGCTACACCGTGGGCGCGGGCGCGGCCGGGCTCATCCGCGCCGCGCTGGACGCCAGCGTGGCCTACGCCCGCGAACGGCGCACCTTCGGCCAGCCCATCGGCCACCACCAACTCATCAAAGAAAAGATTGCCCGCATGGCCCGGGACTATGAAATGACCCGCCTGCTCTACCTGCACACGGGCTGGCTGATGAACCAGGGCCAACGCTTCACCCGGCAAGCCTCGCTGACCAAGTGGTTCGGCACCGAAGCCGCGTTCCGGGCCGCGCACGACGCCATCCAAATCCACGGCGCCTACGGCTACAGCGACGAGTACGATGTCGAACGCTTCTTCCGCAACAGCCGCGGGGCCATGATTTACGAAGGCTCCAGCGAGATTCACACCCTCATCCAGGCCGACTACGCGCTGGGTTATCGCTACGACAAGCCTTTGCGCAAAGAACTGCCCCCTTATGACCCCGACGAGTGGCTGGCCGAATGACCTTCGGCCCGGCCCAACCCCCTTCCAAGGAGGTGTGCCTTGAAGATTGTCGTTCCCGTCAAAGTCGTGCCCGACACCGCGGCCACCATCAAGGTGGAAGATGGCCGGGTGACCTGGGGCGACGCGCCCCTGGTGCTCAACCCGTGGGACGAATTCGCGGTCGAGGCCGCGCTGCAGATGGTGGAAAAACACGGCGGCACCGTGGCCGTGGTGAGCGTGGGCGATGAGCACGCGCTGGAGGCCATCCGCAAAGCGCTGGCCATGGGCGCCAAAGAGGCCGTGCGCATCCACGACCCGGCCCTGGCCCACGCGGACGTGCGCGCGACGGCCCAGGTGCTGGCCGCGGCCGTGCGCAAGATGGGTGATGTGGACATGGTGTTCTTCGGCCGGCAGGCCATTGACGGCGACACCGGCCTCACCCCCATGTACACCGCGCGCGCGTTGGGCTGGCCTTTCGTGGGCCTGGTGAGCGCCTTCCCCGAGATGGACCCGGCCGGACGCACTTTCACCGCGGAGCGCAGCGTGGGCGAGGCCAAACAAACCCTGCGCGCACCCATGCCCGCGGTGGTCACCATCGCCAAGGAATTCGCCGAACCCCGCTATCCTTCCTTCATGGGCATCCGCAAAGCCTCACGGGCCAAGGTGCCGGTGTGGTCCCTGGCCGACCTGGGCCTGGACGCGCCGGCCGCTAAAGTGCGCTGGCCCGAAATCACCATGCCGCCCAAGCGGGAAGTCAAAGTCGAATTCATCGAAGGCGAAACGCCGCGTGAAATCGCGGAAAAACTGGTGGACAAACTCATCGAGGCCAAGGTGCTGTAAGGAGGCGGGGTCATGAGCAAGATTGCCGTGTATGTGGACCACTTCGGCGACAAGGTCGCCGCGGCTTCGTGGGAGGCTCTGACCGCGGCGCAAACCCTGGCCCAGGGCCTGGGCGGCGAGGTCATCGCGGTGGTGTTGGGCCACCAGGTAGACGCCCTGGCGCAAGAGGCAGCCCGCCGCGGCCCCGCGCAGGTGCTGATGGCCGACGACCCGGCCCTGGACGGCTATGTACCCGATGCGTACGCGGACACCCTGATGGCCTTGAGCCAGGCCCACGACATCGCGGTGTGGGTGTTCCCCACCACCATGCGGGGCCGGGAACTGGCCGGCCTGACCGCGGCCGGGCTGGATGTGGGCGCGCTGCCCGATGTGACCGAACTGCGCGTGGAGGGCGGCAACATCGTGGCCGTGCGGCCGGTATACGCCGGGAAACTGCTGGCCAAAGTCGAAACCGCGCCCCCTGCGGTGGTCACCACTCGGGTGCGGGCCTTCCCCGCGGCCGAGGCTGGCGACGCGGCCGCGCCCATCGTGCGCGTCGAGGCACAGGTGGACGCCACGGGCCAAAGCGTGCAGTCCCTGGGCTTCAGCCAGGCTGCGCAAGGCGTAAGCCTGACCGAGGCCAGCATCATCGTCTCGGGCGGCCGGGGCGTGGCCAACACCAACAAGGTGCCCGGCGACGAGAAGGCCAAGGCCCAAAAAGGCTTCGAGATGTTGGGCGAGTTGGCGCGTCTGCTGGGCGGCGCCCTGGGCGCCAGCCGCGCCGCGGTGGACGCGGGCTTCATCTCGTACGACCACCAGGTGGGGCAGACGGGCAAGGTGGTCTCGCCCGACCTGTACATTGCCTGCGGCATTTCGGGGGCCATCCAGCACCTGGCCGGTATGCGCACCAGCAAGGTCATCGTGGCCATCAACACCGACCCCGAAGCCCCCATCTTCAAGGTTGCCCGCTACGGCGTGGTCGCAGACCTGTGGGACATCGTGCCCGAACTCATCGAGGTCATCAAAGCCCGCGGTCTGGCCAAGAACGCCTGACCCACCTTTCCCCGACGATGACCGGGGCCGCTCACCCAGGGCGGCCTCGGTGCGCGTCTGGGACCGGGCTCAACGCCGGCCGCGGCCTATAGCGTGGACAAACAGCGCAGCGCGACCACGCGCACCGCGTCATCGCGGTAGACCTCTTCGCCACAGGCCGGCAGGAATTGCGCGGTGAGCATCGAAAGCGGCCTGCACCATCAGACGCACCCAGGCGAACCGGTCTGCTTCGGGCTGACATACGGGCGGGCGGCGGGCAATAGTGATGCCGCACGTCGCCGACCACGAGTACCCGGCTCCGCGGGGCGAGGGTGCGCAGGAATTTCCACCCCGCGTAGCCGTCCACCGCGCGGCGCAAATACGCAGCGCGGCTTCCCCGGCCCAAGGCCACCCGTCAGGGACGGTGGGCATACGTCACCACGGCCATCCACAGCGTGAACATCGTGAGCGCGACCAGATGGCCGTGGACCACCGCCCGCACCACGACCCAGACGCGCCGCCGGGTTGAAGTCGCATGATGCGCCACCACCAGGGCCGCTGGGCATGTCAAAATCGCCAAAATCGGCACGCGGGCGGGCGACGCCCGGCCCGCCCTTCAACCGCACCACGGGCGGGCCGGACGCGGACTTGCTGGTACAATAGAAGCATCCCAGGTGCGCGCCCTGGGACCGCCTGTTGTGCTCCTGTCATTCAAGGAAGCCGCCATGTTCCCCTTGATGCTGGTGCTGATATCCTTGAGTTTGTCCATCGTGGTGCCGTGGGTCATTGCCTTTTTGCTCTGGCGCCAACGCAC
>WGAK01000068.1 GCA_015494815.1 Anaerolineales bacterium
AACCGCCCACCACGAAGCCCAACACCACTTCGCGCGCGGCCGGCCGCGCGAAACGCAAGCCCCAGTCGGCCCACGAAGCCGGTTCCCAAAAGCGACCGGCCAGCGCCAGGGTGAACGCGGTGGCCACGGCCGCGACGGCCGTCAACGCGCTAAACAGCCGCATATCCAGCGCGCCGGACGCGAGTTGCTGCAGCCCCGCGTGGCCGCTTACCGTCCAGGCCAGCACGAGCAGCGTGCTCAGCGCGGCAGTGCTGGCCAACCAGGTCGCCGTGGTGAAGGTCAGACGCCAGGGCAGGCGCCAGTGGCCCTGGGGAGTGAAGAACAAACGCCAAAGCGACACCGCAATCCTCCATGAGCGGGTCTGCGAAACGCGCCGCGAAGTATATCACCCCAGACGCAGGTCAAACCTCACGAGCCCCACGTGACAGGACTTACACAGTTAAGAAGACCAACAGGCGAAAGTCGCTGTTTTGTGTCATGGCGAGAAGCCCCCTAGCGACGCTCGGGGCAGGCTCCGGCGGCGAAGCCATCCCCTCGGACAGTGGGGGAGATTGCTTCGGCGGGCTGCGCCCGCCTCGCAATGACACAGAAGCCGCGGCGTAACTTCTGCACGCGAGGGAGGCCGTTAAGCAACACCGCGCCGCAGCGGGCGGCGCGGTACGATGGAGCCTGGCTCCCGTGGGTTACAAGTCTTCGTCTTCATCCCACAGGTCGTCGGCTTCCAATTCCTCGGCCAGCAGGTCGTCGTCCCACAAGTCCTCGTCGTCGGCGCCGACGAAGTCGCCCACCGGCTTGTAGGTCAGGCAGCCCTCGTTGGGGTCCACCTCGACCACCGCCGCGGAGCAGTAGCCTTCGTCCAAGAAGATGCAGTCCTCATAAAAGCAACGAATGCGGGGCATGGCACCCCCTCCTATGCGGAGGATTCCACCTCGTCCCAAGGGGCCGAGAGCACCCGAATGATAGCCAAAACCCACAGAAAAAGCAAGACCAGGGCCGAAACCACGCAGAAGGGGCAGATGGCGTGCAGCACCGCGACCTCGATGTAAGTGAGGTAGGCCGAGAACAGGACGCCCCACAGGGTCAGGCCAAACACGCCGTACACGGCCCAGGCTCGCCGCGCGGCCGGCCAACGGGGCTCAAGCCACAGCAGCGCCAGGATGAGCACATACACCCCCGCGCCCCACAGGGCCACGGGCAGGCCGAACATCTCGGCATAGGGGCTGGAGTTGACCACATCGCAATCGCCAATGCCGGCGCAGGCCGCCTCGCGATGGGCGAGTTTAATCCAGGTCAGGTACAGCGCATCCACGAGGCCCACGAGGGTGAGGGCCAGCATGAGGGCGCGGCGTCGGGCATCGGTTGCTGACATTCCAGTCCTCCTGCGAAAGTCCGGTCGGCCAGAGTCGCCGGTCGGTCAGGCGTGTTTGCTGCGCCGCCCGCGCGGCTTGCGTTTCTTGCCCGCGCGCGGGGGCGGGGTACGGGCAGGCCCGCCGTCGGGTTGCGCGGCCCGGCCCGTCTTCAAGCGAAAGGCCCGGATGATGTTGGGCAGCGTCTCCAGGCGCACCAGAATGCGCCGCAACTCTGCGATATCGCGCACCTGCACGTGCATATCGAAAAAGGCCCGCAGGTCGTCACGGGTGTGCACCTCCGCGCCGACGATGTTGGCGCCCGTCTGGGCGATGGTCTCGGCCACATCCCGCAGCAGGCCGCGGCGGTCAATGGCCTCGATGCGAATGGGCACCGCGTAGCGCTGCTCGCGGGCCCGGGGCCCCCACGAGGCCACGATGAAGCGGCTGGGGTCGCGCATCTTCAGCGCCAGGGCCGTGGGGCAGTCGGCCCGGTGGATGGTGATGCCGCGGCCGCGCGTGACATAGCCGATGATTTCGTCGCCCGGCGCGGGGTTGCAACAGCGGGCCTTGCGCGTCAACAGGCCGTCCACCTCCTGGATGACATAGTCGCCCTGGGCCTCCTCGGTCTCCTCCCGGGGGACGAAAATGTCTTCTTCGGCCTGGGCCTCTTCACCGGCCAGGGCCCGAATCACGGCCGCAGGGTCCAGGTCGCCCCGGCCGATGGCCACATAGATGTCGGCCATGCTGGCGTAGCCCAGTTTCTGGGGCAGGGCCTCTAAGTCCGCGTCGGTCAGGCCCAGGCGGCTGAGTTCGCGCTTGAGCAGGTCTTGCCCGCGCGTCAGGTTCTCCTGCTTCTGGCGCATGCGCAGCCAGTGCCGAATCTTGGAGCGAGCCCGCTGGGTGGTGGCATAGCCCAGTTCGGGGTTCAGCCAGTCCATGCTGGGCCCCCCGGCCTTGGCCGTGATGATTTCCACCTGGTCGCCCGACTTGAGTTTGTAATTCAGCGGCACCAGTTTGCCGTTGACCTTGGCCCCCCGGCAGCGATGCCCCACCTCGGTGTGAATGTAGTACGCGAAATCCACCGGCGTGGCCCCCGCGGGCAGGTCAATGATGTCGCCCTTGGGGGTGAACACATAGATGCGGTCCGGGAACAAATCGCGCTTCATGCCGTCCATGAATTCCAGCGTGTCCCGGACATCTTTCTGCCATTCCAGGGCCTGGCGCACCCACTGGATTTTGCGCAGCATGGCGTCCCGGTCGTGGGGGTCTTGCACGCCCTCCTTGTAGGCCCAGTGCGCGGCGATGCCCAGTTCGGCCACCTCGTGCATCTGGCGGGTGCGGATTTGCACCTCTAAGGGCCGGCCATCGTCGAAAATCACCGTGGTGTGGAGCGACTGGTACTGGTTGTCCTTGGGCACTGCGATGTAGTCGTCGAACTCGCCGCTGATGGGCCGCCAGTGGGTGTGGATGATGCCCAGCAGGGTGTAGCACATGCCCGTTTCCATGCGGTGGATGGTGTCGGGGTCCAGGCCCTCCCGGTGCCGGGGTTTGAGTTCCACGATGAGCCGCACCCCCCGCACATCCAGAATCTGCTCGAAGGGCACCTTCTTGCGCTGCATCTTGCGGTAGATGGAATAAATGTGCTTGGGCCGGGCCTGAATGTCAATGTGATAGCGATGGTCGGTCAGGCTGCGGTAGAGCACTTCGCGCAGGTGCTCGCGAATGTATTGCAGGGCCTTCTCTCGCTCGCTGCGACGGGCCTCCAATTTGGCCGCGATTTCCCGATACTTGGTGGGGTTGACATAGCGGAAGGCCCGGTCTTCCAACTCCCATTTGACACGGCCCATGCCCAGGCGCCCGGCCAGCGGCGCGAACACATACAGCGTTTGCTCCGCGATGCGGCGGCGTTTGGCCTCGGGCAGGTGGTGCAGCGTGCGCATGTTGTGCAGACGGTCGGCCAGTTTGATGAGGATGACCTCGGGGTCGCTGAGCATGGCGATGACAATCTTGCGAATGTTGGCATAGGTGCGCAGCCGACGCTCCATTTGCAGCGCGCGCCGCCGCTTGTCCAACGGGCCGGTCTCGCCCTCGGCCTCGGCCTCTTCCCCCTCTTGCACGGTGTGGCTCACCCGCGGCAGGGCCTTCATCTTGGTCACCCCGTCCACGAAGCGGGCCACATCCTCGCCGAATTCCCGGCGCAAGTCGTCGAGGGTGATGTCGGTGTCTTCGACCACATCGTGCAGCAGCCCGGCGGCCACCGCGGTGGGGCTCAGGTGCATCTCCGCGGCCAGGATGTGGGCCACGGCCAGGCAGTGGGTGATGTACGGCTCGCCCGAGGCCCGCGTCTGCCCCGCGTGGGCATAGGCCGCGAACCAGAACGCGCGGCGCACGAACTCCCGGTCGGCCTCGGTGTAACGGGCCGGCAGGGAGGCCATCAGGTGCTCGAACTCAGCGCGCACCTCGGGCGGCAACGCGAGGTCTTCACGCAAAGCGGCTACGACCGCGCTCAAGCCTCCGGGTTCATCGCTCATCGCCGCATCTCCTCGACACAACCCCATCCGTGCAGGGCGCACGCCGGGCCACAGGCGAACGCCCTCGCCGGGCCCGAACAGCCGACCGTGGGCAACCCCGTGGGATGCCGCCGTAAGCAAGTATATCCCACCCCGCCGGGGGATGCAACGCGCGCGGACGCGCCGCGCGCCGCGCGGCCGTCGGGTATAATATCCGGCGTCGTGCGCCTCCCGGCCTGCATGGGCCGCAGTCCGAATCTCGCGAGGAAAGCGCCATGACCGAACCCGCTCCCCGGCCCGCGCCCCGCGCCTGGCTGGAACAACCCCTTCACCCCGCGTGGCCGCGGTTGACCCGCGGCCTGCTCCTCTTCGGGGGCCTGGTGCTGCTGGCCATCGTGACCCGCCTGGTGCACCTGGGCCAGCGGGTGATGAGCCACGACGAGAGCCTGCACACCTACTATTCGTGGCTGTTCTACCAGGGCCGCGGCTATCAGCACACCCCCATGATGCACGGCCCGTTGCAGTTCCACCTCATCGCGCTGTCCTACTTCCTCTTCGGCGACAACGACTTCACCGCGCGGCTGCCCCACGCGCTGGCGGGCATCGCCACCATCGCGTTCTTGTGGGCCTGGCGGCGCTACCTGGGCCGCTGGGGAACGCTGTTCGCGGCCGGGCTGATGCTCATTTCGCCCTACATGCTCTACTACGCGCGCTACGCGCGCAACGAGTCCCTGGTCGCGCTGTTCGGCGTCGTGATGCTGTGGGCCTTGCTGCGCTATCTGGACACCGGCGCGGACCGCTATCTCTACGCGCTCACCGCCGCGCTGGTGCTGCACTACACGGCCAAGGAAACCGCGTTCATCTACACCGCCCAGGCGCTGCTGTTTCTGGGTCTGGGCGTGGTGCAACGCGCCCTGACCGACCCCGATTGGCGCATTCCCCTGCGCAAACGCACCTTTTTGTTCGCCTTGCTGGCCGGGCTGGTGCTGGGCACCCTGGCCGTGCTCACCGAATTGGGCCTGGCCCGGCTGGAAGCCCAGGGCGTCACCCTGCGCGGGGCCGGCGGCGAAGCCGTGACCCGCACCCTGGGCTTCTCGCCCTACGGCCTGTTCTTCGTAGCCCTGGCCGGTCTGGTGTTCCTGGCCGCGCTGGGGCTGCTCTTCACCGGCTACGATTGGCGCCGCTTGCGAACCCTGCGCGAAACGCACCTCATCGTGTTGCAACTCAGCCTGGTCGCGCCCATGCTGGCGCCGCTGGTCGTCAAAGCCCTGGATTTCAACCCGCTGGGCGAGGGCTGGCCCGATGTGGGCGTGTCCGCGGCCGTCGGTGCGCTGCTGGCCTTGCTGGGCGTGGGCCTGGTAGCCTGGCTGTGGGATGTGCGGCGCTGGTGGCGGCACGCGGCCTTGTTCTGGGCCGTGTTCACCGTGCTCTACACCTCGCTGTTCACCAACGGCCAGGGTTTCTTCTCGGGTCTGGGGGGTTCGCTGGGCTATTGGCTGGAGCAACAAGGCGTGCAGCGGGGCAACCAACCCTGGTATTACTACCTGGTCATTCACATCCCGATTTACGAATATCTGCCCGCGCTGGGCTTCCTGGCGGTGGGAGGAAGTCGGCTGTGGGCCGGGCTGCGGGCGCGGGGCCGCGCGCGCATCGCACCCCCGGATACCTCCGCCGCGGCGGAACCCGCGGCGCCCACCCGGCGCATGGTAGCCTTGCTGCTCTTCTGGGGCTTCACCAGCGTGGTGGCCTACACCGTGGCCGGCGAGAAAATGCCCTGGCTCACCGTACACATCACCTGGCCCATGATTTTGCTCACCGGCTGGTGGCTGGGGCGGCAGGCCGAAGCCCTGGCCCACCAACGCGGCCATCACCGCGACCTGGCCCTGCTGCTGGCCTTGCTGGTGCTGTTCGCGCTGGCCGTGGGACGGGGCCTGGGCGTGCTCTTGGGCCCCGTGCCGCCGTTTCAGGGCAAGACCCTGGAGCAACTGCGGGCCACCGGCGAGTTCCTGCTGTTCGTCGTCGTGGCCGTGGCCGCGGGCTGGGGCGTGCTGCGGGTGAGCGCCCGGCTGCAACGGGTGGCCCTGACCCCGGCCGCGAGCCTGGCCGTCTTCGGCGTGCTGGCCGGGTTCACCTGGCACACCGCCTACCAGGCGGCCTACATCCACTACGACCAGGCCAACGAGTTCCTGGTCTATGCCCACGCCGCGCATGGCGTGCGGGTGGCCATGAATCAGATAGACCTCATCGCAGAGCGCGCCTTCGACGGCCGGGACAACCTGCCCGTGGCCTACGACGACGCGGTGTCGTGGCCCATGAGTTGGTACCTGCGCAACTACACCCAGCAGCGCTTCTACGGCGCGAACCCCGACCGCTCCCTGCGCGAGGTGCCCGTCATCCTCGTGGGCGCCAAGAATTACGCGGCCATCGAGCCCATCGTGGCCAACCGCTATGTGCGCTTCGACTATCTGCGCATGGTGTGGCCCACCGAAGACTACCGGGGCCTCACCTGGGAGCGCATCCTCAACGCCCTGCGCGACCCCGCGATGCGGGCCGCGCTGTTCCGCATCTGGCTGCACCGCGATTTCAGCCTGTACAACCAGGTCACCGGCAAAGACCTGCGGCCGTCCAACTGGAGCCCGTCGGACAGCATGCGCCTGTATGTGCGGCAGGATGTCGCGGCCAAGATGTGGGAATTCGGCCCCGCGGCCGCGCCGCCGGTGGAAAAAGACCCCTTCGAAGACCGGCGGGTTGCGCTGACCCCCGACCAGGTCATCGGCCCCACCCTGGGCGAGGCCGGCGCGCTGCTGGCCCCGCGCGATGTGGCCGTGGCCCCCGACGGCACGCTCTACATCGCCGACACCTACAACCATCGCATCGTGCACTGGGACCCGGCCACGGGCACCGTGCTGGCCGCCTGGGGCACGCCCGGCCCCGACACGCCGCCGCTGGAACCCGGCACCTTCAACGAGCCCTGGGGCGTGGCCGTGGCCCCCGATGGCAGTGTATGGGTCGCGGACACCTGGAACCAGCGCGTGCAGAAGTTCTCGCCCACAGGTGAATTGCTGGCCGTGGTGGACAATGTCCCCACCACCGCGACGCCGGGCTTCTACGGCCCGCGCGATGTCGCGGTGGACGCGGCCGGGCGGGTGTACATCGCAGACACGGGCAACAAGCGCATCGTCGTGGTGGATGCCAACGGCCGTTATCTGACCTCCCTGGGCGGGCCGGGCGCGGGGCCGGGGCAATTCGAAGAGCCTGTGGGCCTGGCCGTGGGCCCCGACGGGCGCATCTATGTGGCCGACACCTGGAACCAGCGCATTCAAGTGCTCGCCTTGACCGGCGACGACCTGCTGGCCTTCGTGCGCGCCTGGGAGGTGCCCGCCTGGTACGGCCAGGGCGTGGAGAACAAGCCCTATCTGGCCGTGGACGAGGCCGGACGGGTCTATGCGTCGGACCCCGAAGGCGGGCAGGTGCTGGTCTTCGACGACCAGGGCAACCCCCTGTTCGCCTGGGATACGGGCCCCGACGGCCCTCTGGCCGTCATCAACGGCCTGGCCACCGACCGCGACGGTCGCCTGTGGCTGGTGGAAGCCGGCGCCAACCGGGTGCTGGGCTACCGCCTGCCCGTGGCGCCCGCGGCGCCCGCCGGCGACGCCGAGCCTGCACCTTGAGGCCGGCCTTCCAACCCTTCCCCCAAGGAGTGTGCGATGACCTGGGAAATCTGGCTGGACCGCCTGCTGACCTTCTTGCCCAAACTGTTCGCCGCGCTGGTCATTCTGGTGCTGGGCCTGTATGTGGCGGGCCTGGTCGCCAACATCGTGCTGCGCTGGCTCAAGCGCCGCCAGGTGGACGAGGAAGTGGCGCTGCTGCTGGCCCGAGTCAGCCGCTGGGGGCTGGTGGCCCTGGCCGTGACCATGGCCTTGCAGCAGGTGGGCTTTCAAATCACCGCGTTCTTGGCCGGGCTGGGGGCCGTGGGCTTTGCCCTGGGCTTTGCCCTGCAGGATGTGAGCCAAAACCTGGTGTCCGGCATCTTGCTGCTGCTCATGCAGCCCTTCGACATCGGCGATTTGGTCGAGGTGCAGGGCTATACCGGCGTGGTGGAGGATGTCAACCTGCGGGCCACCGAATTGCGCACCCTGGACGGGCGGCTGGTGCTCATCCCCAACGCGGATGTGTTCACCGCGTCCATCGTCAATTTCAGCCGCACGCCGCGGCGCCGGGTGGACCTGGAAGTAGGCGTGGGCTACGACAGCGACCTGCAACAGGTGCAGGAAGTGACCCTGCAGGCCGTGCGCGCGCTGCCTTTCGTGCTGAACGACCCGGCCCCGATTGTGTGGTTCCACACCTTTGGCGATTCGTCCATCAATTTGACGGTGTATTTCTGGATTGAGGCCGCGGACTTGCTGGTGCCCGAGGCCCGCAGTCGGGCGCTGCAGGCCCTGTTCCAGGCCTACAACGCCGCGGGCATTGACATTCCCTTCCCGATTCGCACGGTGTATTTGCAGTCGAGCGGAGGCTGAGCCGTGCCTGCCCGTCGCATGGGCCTGCGGTCGTTCGTCTGGCTGGGGTGGGGGCTGGGGCTGCTGGCCCTGGGCCTGGCCTGCGCCAATCTGAGCGCGTGGGTGCAGGGCTTCGTTGCGGGGCTGTCCCCGGCCGGAACGCCGTTCCCTACGGCCAGCCCGCGCCCCACCCGCACGCCGTTTCGCCTGCCGCCCACCTTTACCCCGCGGCCGTCGCCTACCCGGCCCGCGGCACCGCCCACGCCTACGCCTCTGCCTGTGGCCTCCGGCACGCTCGCGCCCTCGGCCACGCCTTCGGCCCCGGCACGGGCCACGGCCACCCCGCGCATCTCCCCCACCCCCACGGCCTACCCCGGCGGCACCCGCTGGGCTTTCGAGGGCTGGTGCGCGGACGGCGCGGCCGGGCCCTGCCTGTACGCTTCGGGGTTCACCACCCGCGAGGGCCAACGGGTGGTGCGCTATGTCTTCGAGCACATCCCCTACCCCGCCCTGCTGGAGGTGCGCATCAACGGCGTGACCCTGGAATGTGTGGGGTTGGCCGACTACCCTACCCGCGCCTATTGCTTCGGGCAGGTGCCCACCACCCTGCCGGTGACCCTCGACATGGCCTGGCGCACGCCCGAGGGCGACCGGGTGGAGGTGTATGTGGACCCCGCGGTGGTGCAGGATTTGTGGCAGCGCGAGCGGCTCCCCCTGGGGCCGTGAGATGCGGCGTCAGCGCCAATGCACGAAGGTGTCCAGGGGCTGCCGCGGCCGCGGCTCGGGGGTGTGCGCGGGGTATCCCAGGTAGAACAGCGCCTGCGGGGCCCAGGTCGCGGGCAGGTCGAGGGCCTGCCGCACAGCCTCGGGGGCGAACAGCGGGCCGCAGGTCCAGACCCCGCCCAGGCCTTCCGCGTGGGCGGCCAGCAACAACTGCAATCCGGCCAGCGCGGTGCTCTGGATGAGCATGGTGGTCTCGGCCTGCTGCCGGGCCGGGTCGGGATACACGTCGCCCACGCTCAGGTCCGCGGCCAGCAGCAAGGCCACGGGCGCGGTGAGCAGGCGGGCGCGACTACGAGCGACGCGCGCGGCGATGTTGTCGGGGGGCAGGCCGTCGGCCTCCAGGTCACGGCGAAAGGCCGCGCTCATGGCGTCGGCCAGTCGGGTGCGCGCCGCGGGCGTGTGCAGCACGACCCAACGCCAGGGCTGACGATTGTGGGCCGAGGGGGCCCAGCGGGCCGTGTCCAACAACCGGCGTACGATGCTTTCGGGCACGGGCCGCGACGCAAAACGCCGCACCGAACGCCGACGGCGCAGAAACGCGTGCAACGCGGAGGGCGGGCAATCGGCAGCCGTGGACATGGGGGCAGTCGGCGGCCTCAGGCCTCGGGTTCCAGGTCGTGCAGCGCGGTCCGGTCGGCCTGCAGTTCACGCCAGCGCCACCACAGGCTCGCAATGTACACCACGATGCCGCCCAAGATGACGGTTTGACCCAGGTAGAAGTAGAGCGAAGTATCCGGCGTCTGGTGCATGGCTCACTCCATCAAGCGCAGGCGTTGGGCTTCCAACTCGTCGGCCGCGCGGCCCAGGCGATAGCGGTGCCACAGCAAGGCCACATACAGCACGGTGAAGGCGAACAGGCTGACGAACAGGGTCGTGCGCATGTCCGCGACCATGTCGAAGGCCCCTTGGGCCCCGGCCTCGTTCTTGCCCACCACCACAGGGTGAATGGTGCGATAGAGGCGTACCGAGAAGAAAGTCAGCGGTACCGACACCAGGCCCACCAGCGCGTAAACCGCGCCAAAACGCGCCCGGCGGTCGGGGTCGTCGAGGCCCCGCCGCAGCATGAAGTAGGCCACATAGACCAGCAGCATGATGGTCACCGTAATCAGCCGCGGGTCCCAGGTCCACCAGGTGTTCCAGATGGGCCGGGCCCAAATGGAGCCCGACACCACGCCGATGAGCGCGAACACCAGGCCGATTTCCACCGCGGCCACTTCCAGCACATCCCACTTGCGGCGGCGGGTCGCCAGATAGGCCACCGCGGCCACGGCCGCGACGATGAAACTGAGCATGCCCAGCCAGTTGGCCGCGACATGAAAATAAAACACCTTTTGCACGATGCCCATGGTGCGTTCCATGGGCGCGTAGGCCAGCACCATCCACAAGGCCACGGCCATGCTTACCGCGGCCAGCGCCTCGACCACGCGCAACCCGACGGGGCGGGGGTTGTTCATGCTTTGCCTCCTGTGCAGACCCGCGCAGGGCGGGCATGGTGCGGGTTTGGCCCTTGGATTATACCGTGTCCGACGCCGCGCAAAGCGAGAATTCCATGAGAAGTGCGCCGCGCGTGGTATAACCTTTCCATCCCCAAGCGGAGGACCGGGTATGCCCGTGGGTGTGCTGACCTTGCATCTGCAGTTGGATGCCCGCGCGTCGCTCAAAGACAAACGCCGGGCCCTGCGCCCCTTGTTGCAGCGCCTGCAGCGAGAGTTCAACATCTCGGTGGCCGAGGTGGATTTCCTGGACGACCCCGGTCAGGCCCTGATTGCCATTGCCCATGTGAGCAACGAAGCCGCGTTCACCCAGCGGGTGCTGAGCAAGGTGGCCCGGTGGGTGGAAACCCATTGGGGGCACGGCTACATCGCGGGCGAGCGGATTGAACTCATCGGCTGAGAGCGTTTGGTATAATGAAAGCCGCGGGCATGTGGCGGAATTGGCAGACGCGCAGGACTTAGGATCCTGTGCCGGCAACGGCGTGTGGGTTCGATTCCCACCATGCCCATGAACGCGGACCTGGATGGCGGCATCCAGGCCCGCGTTTTTGGTTGGTCTGCCCCACGGCCCGATTTTGGCGTCAAGAAGAACTTGACTTTTGGTCGGCCCAGCGGGCAAACTCCTAACAGCGGCGACAAATTCTATTCACGACGAGAATGATTTTCATTCACGATGTGAATAGAATTGCATCTTTTCTCACGCGTCGCGTGGAGGCCCTGGGAACGGCGATGGTTCAAGCAGTTCATCCCCGCGCGTCTCACCCGGCCGGGCGACGCAGACGACGCCAGCCGCGCTGCACGTACGCCCAGGCCCAGGCGCGCTCTTGCGGCGCCACCCCGGCCACCACGGCCGCGTACACCGCCGCGCCCAGAACGACGGCCGCGGTCGTGGCCGGTAGTCGCGGCCACCCACGCCCGACGCGCGCCCAAAACGCAGCCACGGCCACGCCCATGACCCCCGCGGCCAGGCCGGCGCGCAGCAAGCCGTCGCCCACCGCGCGCCACGGCAGCCCCGCCAGCGCACGGCGGATGAGCATCATCAGCAGCAGCGCCTCCAGGCTGGTTGCGATGGTGTTGGCCAGGGCCAGCCCGCCGTGGGGCATCCAGCCCCAGGCGCGAAACGCGGCCGCCAGCGCGAAACTCAAAGCCAGGTTCAAGGTCATGGCCCCCGCGCCCACAACCACGGGAGTGCGGGTGTCTTGCAGCGCGTAGAAGGCCCGAGAGAGGATTTCCACCAGGGAATGGGCCACCAGCCCCAGGGTGTACCACAGCAGCGCCCAGGCCACCAGCCGGGTTGAGTGCGCGTCGAACGCGCCGCGCTGGAACAGCGCCGCCACCACCGGCCGTCGCAGCACGATGAGGCCCACCGTGGCCGGCAGCGCCAGGAACAGCACTCCGCGCAAGGTCGCGACCAGGCTGACGCGCAGCGCGGCCGTGTGCCCGCGCGCGGCCTGAGCGGCAAAAGTGGGCAGCGCAGCGATGGCGATGGCCTGGGCAATGACCACCTGGGGCATGGTCATCACGGCCCAGGCCACCTGGATGGCCGTCAGGCTGCCCTCGGGCATGGACGAGGCCAGCACCACGTTAATCCAAAAATTCAACTGCACCACGGCCACGCCCAGCCAGCGAGGCACCATCAGGCGGAACACACGGCGCACCTCGGGCATGTCCCAGCCCCAGGTGAAGACATAACGCCGGGCCGGAAGTCGCGCCAGGCCGGGCGCCTGCACGCCCCAATGGGCCAGCGCGCCCAACACCGCGCCCCAGGCCAGGCCATAGATGCCCCACCGCGGGGCCAGCACCAGCACGCCGAAAATCATGCCCAGCCAGTACATGGTGGGCGCCAGCGCGGGCCACAAGAAGCGACGATGGCTGTGCAGCACCCCCATGCTCAGCCCGCTCAGGCCGAAGATGGCCGGCGTGAGCAGCAGGATGCGCAGCAGGTCCACGGTCAGGGCTTGCTGCGCGGGGGGGAAGCCGGGCGCGAGCAAATGCGCGACGATGGGCCGCGCGGCCCACGCCGCCACCAGGCTGACCCCGGCCAGCACGGCCACCACCAGGTTGGCCAGGGCCGAGGCCAGACGCCAGGCCGCGGCGCGGCGTTCTTGCACCAGCAGTTCGGTCAGCACGGGAATGAACGCGGAGCCCAACGCGCCGCCTGCCACCAGGCTGAACAGCAAGTCGGGCAGCCGCGCGGCCGCGTTGAACGCGTCCATGGCGGCGGAGGTGCCAAAGGTCTGCGACACCAGCACCTGCCGCACCAAACCCACCACATTGCTGAGCAGGAACGCCAGCATCACCGTGCCCGCGGCGCGGGCAATCTGTCCCCCTGTGGAAGGCGGCGGGGCCGAAGGCGCAGGGGCCTCGGCCCCGGCATGGGTCGCGTCAGGCTTGGGTGCCGTCATCCGTAAACAACGGCAAATGGCCCAGGGCGAGGATGTTGTTCCACTTGGCCCGCTCGCCCTCGGTGAAGATGGCCGCCTCGCCCACCACTTGCGCGCCGGCCTTGTCCATCACCAGACGCATGCCCTGCAGCGTCGAGCCCGTACTGATGACATCGTCCACCAGCACCACCCGCTTGCCCCGCACCAGGTCGCGGTCTTTTTCGTCCAGGTAAAGGGTTTGCGGCTTGCCGGTGGTGATGGACAGGGTCTCGGCCGCGATGGCCTCGCCCATGTAGGGCTTGTACACCTTGCGCAGCACGACATAAGGCTTGCGCAAACGCACGGCCAGCGCGTGAATGAGCGGAATGCTCTTAGCCTCCGCGGTAACCAGCAAGTCGAACTCGGGGATGGTCTGGCGGATTTTCTCGGCCAGGGCATCGGCCGCGGCCTCCACCAGTTCGGTATCGCCCAAGATGTTCAGCACCGCGATGCGCAGGCCCGGCTTGATTTGGAACAAGGGCAGTTCGCGATGAACGCCCGCAATGTCCACAGGGTAAGTCTCACGGCGGGGCATGGTTCCCTCCTCGGGGACGAAGGTTTGGCGGCCCGATTATACTACTCTTCGACCCGCCAGATGCGCGCGCCCAGGGCCCGCAGTTTCTCATCCACCCGCTCGTACCCGCGCTCGATTTGGCCGATGTTGTCAATCTCGGACCGGCCGTGCGCAGCCAGCGCGGCCAGCACCAGGGACATACCCGCCCGGATGTCGGGGCTGACCAGGCGCTCGCCCACCAACTGCGCGGGCCCGTTCACGATGCACCGATGCGGGTCGCACAACACGATGCGGGCCCCCATGCTGACCAGTTTGTCGGTGAAGAACATGCGGCTGGGGTACATCCAGTCGTGGAACAGCACGGCCCCGCGGGCCTGGGTGGCGACCACGATGGCGATGCTCATCAAATCGGTGGGAAAGCCCGGCCACGGCATCACCGTGATTTCGGGCATGGCCTCGCCCAGGTCGGGCTCGATGACCAGGGGCTGCTCGCGCGGCACGACGATGTCGTCCCCCTCTTCCTCCCACACCACACCCAGGCGGCCAAACACCAGCCGAATCATGGACAAATAGCGGGTGCCCGCGCGGCGCACCCGAATGCTGCCGCGCGTGACCACGGCCGCGCCGATGTAACTCACCACTTCGAGGTAATCGGGGCCAATGGTGAACTCCGCGCCGTGCAGACGCTCGACGCCCTCGATGTGCAAGGTGTTGGAGCCGATGCCCTGAATACGCGCGCCCATGCGCACCAACAAGCGGGCCAGTTCCTGCACATGGGGCTCCGAGGCCGCGTTGCGAATCACCGTCGTGCCCCGGGCCAGCACCGCGGCCATGAGCGCGTTCTCGGTGGCCGTCACCGAGGCCTCGTCCAGCAGGATGTCCGCGCCGCGCAGCCCTTGCGGCGCGCGGAAGGTGAACTGGCGGGCCAGGCGGTCGTACTCGGCCTGCACGCCCAGCGCGCGCAGGGCCAGCAAGTGCGTGTCCACCCGCCGCCGACCGATGACATCGCCCCCCGGCGGCGGCAGCACCAGATACCCGGTGCGCGCGCTCATGGGCCCGGCCAGCAAGATGGACGCCCGAATGCGGCGGCACAGGTCGGGGTCCAGGGCCGCGGGGCGCACTTCCCGGGCCTGGATGCGCCAGTCTCGCGGGCCCACAGGGGTGATGTCCACCCCCAAACTCTCCAGCAGGGCCCGCATGGTGGCGACATCGCGAATCTGGGGCACATTGTGCAAAATCACCGGTTCGTCGGTCAACAGCGTGGCGGCCAGCAAGGGCAAGGCCGCGTTCTTGTTCCCGGCAGGGGTCACCTCACCGGACAGCGGCACACCACCTTCGATGATGAACTTGGGCACCGTGGTCTCCTTTTCGTGGGGGATGGGGCCTTACGGCCCGGTATCCAGGTCTTGGGCCCAGGCGCGCTCGGTCCGATACCAGGCCACCAACCGGCGCACGCCTTCGTCCAAATCCACCTGCGGGCGCCAGCCCAACAGGCGGGCCGCCTTGGTGATGGAGGCCCAGGTGTGGGGCATGTCGGCCGGATGGCGGTCGGCGTATTCCAGCCGCGCGGGGCGGCCGCAATGGCGCTCGATGAGATGCACCAGGTCCATCAGCGGCCGCGGGCGGTCGTTGCCCAGGTTGACGATGGCATACCCCAACGGGCGCAGCGCGGCCACCGTGCCGCGAGCGATGTCGTCCACATAAGTGAAATCTCGCTGCTGGCTGCCATCGCCGAAGATGCGTACCGGCCGCCCTTCGCAAATCCACTGGGTGAAGCGCAGAGGGCTCATGTCGGGCCGACCGGCCGGGCCATAGACGGTGAAATAGCGCAACACGGTCACATCCAGGCCGTGCAGCGCGTGGTAGGTGTAGGCCAACACCTCCGCGGCCTTCTTGCTGGCCGCGTAGGGCGAAAGGGGCCGGTCCGTGGGCATGTCCTCGCGGAAAGGCGGCGTCAGGCCCGCGTACACGCTGGAAGTCGAGGCCAACACCACCTTGGGAACGCCCAACTCGCGGGCCAGTTCCAGGATGTTCAGCGTGCCGACCACGTTGGTGCGGTAGTAGGCCCACGGGTCGTCCACGCTGGCGCGCACCCCGGCCCGGGCGGCCAAGTGCACGATGCCGTCGTAAGGGCCGTGCCGCCGCACGGGCTCCAGCGCGCCTCGCTCCGCCACATCCAGGCGCCAGAAACGGAAACCCGCGCGGGCCTGCAACCGACGCAGGCGATATGCCTTGAGACGCACATCGTACGCGGCGTTCAGGTTGTCCACGCCCGTGACCTGATGGCCCTGGTCGAGCAACAGAGCGGCGGTGCGGGCGGCGATGAACCCGGCCACCCCGGTCACCAGATAATGGGCCATGATGCACCTCTCAGCGGGCCGCGGTCGCCGGCGGCGTGCCCAGCACCTGGGCCACCAGCGGCGCCACGGCCGCGAAGTCGGCTTCCAACACGGTTTTCAGGGCCGGGCGATAGAGCGCGGCCGCGGGGTGATACATGGGCACCAGCCAGCGCCGACCGCGGCGCACGGGCTTGCCATGCCACTCGCCAATGCGCGCGCCCGGCAAGAACAGTCCCAGCGCGAAACGGCCCAGCAGGATGAGCAGCCCGGGGTCGAGCAGCGTGATTTGGGCCTGCAAATACGGCCGACAGGCCGCGATTTCCGCGGGCCGCGGGTCCCGATTCTTGGGCGGGCGACACTTGACGATGTTGGTGATGAACACCTGCTCGCGGCGCAACCCGGCCCGGGCCAGCAGCGCGTCCAGGGTCTTGCCCGCTGCGCCTACGAAGGGCCGGCCGGTGCGGTCTTCGTGGTAGCCCGGGGCCTCGCCGATGAGCATGACCCGCGCGTCGGCAGGGCCCTCGCCGGGCACGGCCTGGGTGCGGGTGCGGTGCAGGTCGCACGCCCGGCAGGAACGCACCGCGGCGGCAATGGCATCCAGCGAAGGCCAGGTGGTCATGGCGACGGCCTCCACAGCGGGCCACACGGTCGGCGCATGATGAGCGCGTCCACCCGGCCGTGGCGCGTGGTGTAATACCCGCGCCGACGCCCCACCTCGACGAAGCCCAGGGCACGGTACAGGTGCAGGGCGGGCTGGTTGTCCGCGCGCACCTCCAGCAGCACCACGCGCGCGTCGGCGCGGGTGCAGGCCCAGGCCAGCGCGTGCTCCAAGAGAGCGCGGCCGATGCCCTGGCGTTGCCACGCGGGATGCACGGCCAGGGTGGCGATTTCGGCCTCGGGCGGCAGCACCCACAGCACCACCACGCCCACCACCTGGCCCGAGCCGCGCGTGTCCGCGGCCACGGCCACCCAGCCGCGGCTGTCGTCCGCGGCCACCTCGTGCGCGAAGTGCGTTTCGGACCACGGCATGTCGAACACGGCCCGGCTCAGCGCGGCCACGGCCGGCACATCCGCGGGCTGCCAGGGGCGCAAGCGCCAGGCCGTGACCTGCCGCGCCTCAGACGGGGATGGGGGTTTGGGTGGCCACATAGAACGGCACCAGAGTCGCAGGGTCGTCCACATGCCCGCGCTGCCAGGCCTGCCAGGCCAACTCGGCCAGCACCCCGGCGCGGCGGGCGCATTGGGCCGGGCTGCCCAGCCGAATGTGCGGATTGCGGGCCAGGGTCGCGCGCTCGTCCGCGGAAAATTCGCCGCACACCCGGGTGGGCTCGTGGATGCGCTGGGCCAGCAGTTCCGCGCTGACCAGTTCGGGGCGACTTTCGACCCGCCACTGGCCGCCGCGGGTACGATACCAGGCCGCGGCCAGCCGTCCCCGGCCGATGGGCACCGCGGTCACCAAAGGCACCCCGCTCTCGGGCGGCAACGCGGCCGCGACCACATCTAAGGTGAACACGCCCACCACGGGCACCTGCCAGGCCAGGGCCAGGCCCTTGACCAGCGCCATACCCGCCCGCAGGCCGCTGAACGCGCCCGGCCCCGTGGCGACCCCCAAGGCTTGCGGACGCTCGATTTGCGCCCAGGCCAGGGCCCGCCGTACCATCGGCGCCAGGTCTTGCGTATGACGCCGAGGCGCGGGCCACAGCACCTCGACCACCACCCGCGCGCCGTCGTACAGCGCCAGGCCGGTTTGAAACGACGAAGTATCCACCGCGAGCAGCATGATGTCAACTCCCCAGCAGGTCGTGGCGCAGACGCTGCACCAACGCATTGGCCCGCGGGCCACGGCCTTGAAAAAGCAAGCGCCGCTTCCACTCGTCTATCCAGTCCAGATGCACTTCCAACCGGTCCTCGGGCAAGAGGTCCGCGATGCGGTCGGCCCATTCGACCAGCAGCGGGCCCTGGTCCCACAACGCGGGCAGGTCCAGTTCCCAGGCCTCGTGCAGACTACCCAGGCGATAGGCGTCCATGTGGAAGAGCGGCTGGCCCTGGGCCCGCCGGTACACATTCACCAAAATGAAAGTCGGGCTGGTGACGGGGTCCAACGCGCCCCAGCCCTGGGCCACCCCTTGCACCAGGGTGGTCTTGCCGCTGCCCAGGTCGCCCACCAGCGCGACCACATGGCCGGGCTCCAGGTGCGCGCCTAAGCGCATCCCCACGCGGCGGGTTTGCTGGGGGGAATTGCTGATGAATTCGAAGGCATGGGCGCGCAAGATGGGCACGGGTTCCTCCGCGGGCGACCAGGCACCGCGGTCAAGTATACCAGGGCCCGTCAACCGCCGCGGTGGTAGAGGCGGAAAATGCGATGGTACACGGCCAGCAAGACCTTGCGCACCGGCGGCCAGTGGGCCCAACGCGGCCCGGGGGCCGCCGCGGCCGACCGGGATGCGGCAGGTGTTTGGCCCAAGAAGGCGCGCGCGTCCGGCGGCAGGGTGTTGCCCATGTGGTCCACCCACGGCTCGGGCGTCATCAGGCGCAAATAGCCCCGCTGGTTGAGGGCCCGGTCCAGATTGCGCACATCCGAGCCCATGGGGCGGGTGTAGTCCAGCGGCAACACGGTCTGCAGCACCCGTTTGTAGGCCACGAATTGCCAGTGCGACGCGCCCGCGAGGGCCGTGACCCCGCGATAGGTGATGCGCAGGAAACGCGCCTGCTCGTAGGCGGCGCGCACCTGCGCTTCGGGCTGGCCCAGGCCCACATTGAAGTCCCGAAAGACCTCCCACGGCACGAAGCGCCCCCACTCCGCGTGGGCTTCGGGGTCTTGCTCGGCCCAGGCCCGGGTGGCGCTCCACAGGCTGGGCTCGGCCGCGAAGGGCCGCGCGGTGACCATCCCTACCCGGGGGAAGGTCTCGAGGATGCGCAGCGCGGCGGGCAACCAGCCCGGCCGGAAGAACACATCCCCATCGGCATAGGCGATAATCTCGCCGGGCGCGGCCTGGAACGCGATGTTCCACGCGCCCACTACCCCCATGTTGCGCTGCGAGAGGATGAGATATTGGATGCGGCCGGCGCGCTGGGCCTGGCGCAGATAGGCGCGCATCTCGGGCCCGCTGGCGTTGTCGAAGACCAGCACATCCAGGTCTTCGGCCGTGTGCTGCCACAGGCTTTCGAGGGTAGCCCGAAAGACCTCCAGGCTCTGGGCGTAATAGCCGCTCAGGTAGGGCACATAGGTGAGCAGCACCGCGGTGATGCGCCGCGGCTTGGGGGCCTGGGTGAGGGATTTGGCCGGATTTTGTCCCACGCGCATGGCGCCTCACCCGCAACCGGTGTGCGCGAGGTCCACCCAGGCCCGAGCCACCTGCGCGGCCACGCGCGCGTTGTTGCGCAGCAGGGCCAGGTTGGCCTGCAGCGTGCGCTCGTCGCTCAACGCGCTCAGGCGCTCCAGCAAGTAAGGGGTCACGGCCGCGCCGCGAATTTGCTCGGCCAGGGGTTTGCCCCGGTTGTGCTCTTGCAGTTCGGCCAGCGCGTGCTCGATGAGTTGGCGCACATAGGCATACGACAGGGCCTGCGACGGGGGCGGCGGCACGACCAGCAGCACGGCCGAGGGGCGGCCGATGGCCCAATGGGCCCGGGCCAGGCAGGCAGCCTGCTGGGGCGAGTCCACCTGATGCCGCACGGGCCAGGGGCTGTCGGGGCTGTAAAAGGCCGGAAAGACCGCGGTGCGATAGCCCACCACGGGCACGCCCCAGGTCTCCAGGTATTCCAGGGTGGCGTCCAGGTTCAGGATGGCCTTGGCCCCCGCGCACACGGTCATCACCGGCGAGAAGGCCAGTTGGGGCAGGTCGGCCGAGATGTCGTAGGGCGGGTCGTGATGCACGCCGCCGATGCCGCCGGTGGCGAAAAAGCGGATGCCCACCAGGGCGGCGATGGCCAGCGTGGCGGCCACCGTGGTGCCGCCAAAGGCCGGGGGCGGGTCGCGGCGGGCCAGCAAGGGGCCCAGGTCGCGCACGCTGACTTTGTACAGGGCGTAGTCGGACCGCGTGCTCCAACGCCAGCCGGCCCGGCCGCCTAAGCGCCGGCGCTGCGCCTCGTCCGCGGCCATGCGGGCCAGTTCCTGGATGCGCGCGCCGTCCAGGCCCACCACCATGCGGCCTTCCCACAGGGCGATGGTGGCCGGGATGGCCCCGGCCGCCCGCACCTCGCGTTCCATTTCCAGTGCCACGCGGCCGTTGTAAGGCGCGGGCAAGCCGTGGGTGATGACCGCGCTTTCCAAGGCCACCACCGGGTGCCCGTGCTCCAGCGCGTGCTCCACCTCAGGGGACACCTCGACCAGGCTCTCCCCCTCATGCTCGCGGTCTCGGAAAAGCGTCGGCCATTGGGGGGGCATGGCGGCCTGCCTCAAGCCGGTTCCGCGGGGTCGAGGATGACAATCTCGTCGGGCTGGTTGGGCACCGCGCACAGGAAGACGAAGTCCTCGCTGCCGATGTTGCGGTACCAGTGGGCCGCGCCCGCGGGGATGAAGACCACATCCCCGGCCTGGACTTCGTAGACCCGGTCGTCAATGGCAATGCGGGCCCGGCCCTGAAGCACGTACTGCTCGTGTTCCACGCGGTTGGTGTGTTTGGGCATCCACCCGCCGGGGCGGATGGTGAAACGCCGCAGCGCGAAATGGGGCCCTTCGTCGGGGCCGATGAGCACTTGCATGGTCACGCCCTCACCGGCTTGCACCGGCTGCACGGGGACTTGGGCCGCAGGTTTGACCGGCATGCTGACCTCCACCAGAGATGGGATGCCTCTGGATTGTACCATTGGGCGTCAAGGCCGCGGGGGATGCGCGAAGTAGCGGGCCCACAGCGCGCGCAGGTCCACATCGGGCGGGGTGTGGCGGGCCAGGGCCGCGGCCCAATCCGCGGGGGTGACGATGCGGCCCTGGTAGGTCTGCCGATAATCGCGCAAAAACGCGAAGAACGCGTCGTCGCCCAGGGCCTGGCGCAGGTCGTGCCAAAAGTGCACGCCCCGCAAGTAGACGGTGTTGCGATAGGGCAGCCACGCGTCGAATTCGTAGATGGTGCGGTCAATCGGCGTATCGCCCAAATCGTAGTAGTCCACCCGATAAGTCCACCACCACTCTACGGCCACGGGGTCGCCCAACCGCTCGTAAAAGAGATATTCGCTATACGCGGCCAACGACTCGTCCAGCCAGGGGTGCAGGGCGGGGTCGTTGTGCACCTGCGCGAACCACCACTGGTGCGCGGTCTCGTGCACGGTGATGGCGATGAGCAACGACCAGGGCCGTTCGTTGTAGTAATCGAAGAAGTCATAACTGACCAGGCTCAGGCCGTCGTATTCCATGCCGTCGGGCAGGTCGGTCTGCACCACCACATAGCGGTCACGGTGATAGGGGCCGAACAGGGCCGCGTAGGTGTCCAGGGCTTGTCCGGCGGCATCCAGCACATCCTGGCCGTAGCCGCTTTCCAGCGGGAAGAAGTAGCCCTCAATGCGCACCTGGCCCAAAGTACGTTCCAGCCGGATGAAGTAAGGGCTGAAGACGAACACCACCCCACGCGTGGCTTCCATGCGGTAGCACAGGCGTTCGCGGGCGGGGTCCGCGCAGGGTTGGTCGGTGGCGTTGGTGACGATGGTCAAATCCGGGGGCGGGTTGTACACTTCCAGCGCAACCCGGACATCGCTGAGGGGGTAGACCAGGTTTTCGCCCACATACCACGGGGTGTTGACCTGCCAGCCGCGGCGCGGGTCGTAGGGCGGGACGAACAAGTACCAGTCGCTCCACAGCACCTGGCGCGAGGTGTAGCCCAGGGTGCGGGGCGCGTGCAGGTCGCTGCTCAGGCTGGTGCGCAGCGCGGGCAAATTCAGCCGGTAGCGCACCCGCAGCCGCAGAGTCTCGCCCGGCCTCAGGGGGGAGGGCAGCGGCAGGCGCACCGACATTTCGCGCATCTCGGGCTCCAGCGCGTCCCACTCGCCCGCGGGGGTGTGCCACCACGCGCCGTCCAGGCGCAGCACGCCCGGATACCAGCGGGGCTGCGCCACCAGCACCAGGTCTTCCAGGGGCCAGCCCGTGTCGTTGGTGTAGGCGATGTCTTCGCGCACCTCGACCTGCTGGCTGAGGAAGTCGTAGCGGACTTCCAGGTCGTAGGTCGGCCGCGCGGCCGACCTACGACCTGGAAGTCCGCTACGACTTCCTCAGCCAGCAGGTCGAGGTGCGCGAAGACATCGCCTAC
>WGAK01000069.1 GCA_015494815.1 Anaerolineales bacterium
GTGTATAAGAGACAGGGGGGTGGGCGGTCGCGGACTGGGAGGCATCGAGGGCTGCGGCCCGGTGCGCGTGGGGGTAGGCTCGGCCGCGGTGTGGTTGCGCACCTGGACGGGCAGGGCGTGCGCGAGGCTGCGTCCGTCGTCCAGCGTCACCCGCAGCCGCAGCCAATAGGTGCCGTCGGCCACGGTGGTGGTATCCCAGGTCCATAGGGGGCCGGGCACGGGCGGTGGGCTCCATTGGGCCAGATGGAACCACACATCGGTATGGGGGACATAACTCAATTCCAGGACAACTTGCCGGGCGTGGGGCACGCGCGCCCGGCCGTGGATGGTGACCGTGCCTCGCAGCACCGCACCGTAGGCGGGGCTGGTGATGGCGACCAGCGCGGGGGTGGCCGTCGCGGCGGCCGTAGCGGGCGGCGTGACCGGGTCCATCCAGACGGGGGCCGGCCCCGCGCGGAGCCCCATCCCCCACCCCACCAGCAGTAAGGCCGCCAGCAGCCGTTTAGTCGCGGTCACGCTCGAACACCCGCACCAGCGTGCCCAGCCGGTGGCCGTTGGGCGCATCCCAGGGGACATGGGGCATACTCCAGCGGTACAGCCACAGGGCCTCTTCGGTGCGCATGTTGACGCAGCCGTGGCTCATGGGCCGTCCGAAGTTGTCGTGCCAGTAGGTGCCGTGAAACGCCACGCCTGTGGTGTGGAAGAAACTCACCCACGGCACGCCGGGCAATTCGTAGGCCGCGATGTCGTCGGTGAGCCGGCCGTCGCCCATGTGGCGGTTGGGGGTCTTGAGGTAGATGCGGAATTTGCCCGTGGGCGTTTTGGTCGGAATGCCGTTGGTGCTGCGCAGCGTGGGGATGCCCGTGGACACCTGGGTCTCAAAGACGATTTCGTCGCCTTCGTACGCGGTCAGCCGTTGCGCGTCCAGGTTCACGACGATGTGCTTTTCGTGGGCCGGCACATGGGGCGAAAGGGGGGTGACCTCGTCGGGTTCGATGAAGCGGGCGTGGGTGGCCGGGATGCAATACATGATGTGAATCCATTCGTCGTTCAGGCAATACCACGGGCGACCGTCGGGGCCGGGGCGCAGGTCCACCACCCAATGCACCGAGCCGTAATAGAGGCGATACAGCCGCTGCCAGCCGCCGCCCTCCAGGGGGCGATAGGCGCGGGTGTAAGGCACCGTAATCGTCGCCGGCCGTCCGCCCGGCGGGATGTCGTCGCGCACGGGGTTGAAGCGGGTGTGCACCGGCTGGATGTAGGCGCTGTACACGAAGGCCTGGCCCAGCCGATACCACTTGGGATTGTGCGGTGGGCCGTGCGGCGAGGTGAGCACCTCGTCGAAGCGCAGCACCATGTCGCGGTAGAGATAGCCCACGCGCGGGCTGTTCAGCGAGGGCTCGGCATAGATGCCGATGCGGGCCACGGTGACCCGACCCCAGAGTGCATCCCCATCTTCGGGGGAATAGTTGCCTTCATCGGGCCAGGGCGGCCATTGCCAGGCCACGCTGGTAGCGGCCAAAAGCAGCAATTTGAGGAAATCCCTCCGGGTGAGGCGCTGCAGGTCCGCGTTGCCCACTTTAATACCCTCGCGCGACCAGAAGCAGTTCGCCCCAGGTGGTGGGGTCGGTCAAATGCCGAAAAGGCGACGATGAAATCAGGGTTTGCTGAAGGGCGCTGCCGGGGACATCGTCGTCGGAAATCGAGGTGGCAAACCCCACATCCAGGCCGGGATAGGGCATTAGGTTGAGCCGGTGCCAGGGCACCGCGGCCTCGAGTACATAGCCTGCCTCGGTCGGCCGCGCGGCGACCCGCACGCCCAGCACGGGGCCGGCCAGGCTTTGCGGATACCACAGCCAGGCCTCGGGGTTTTGCCCCGGCGGGCTGCCCGGCGAGAAGCCGATTTGGTAGTCGTCCACATCCAGATAGCGGTTGTAAAAGTCCAGGGCCAGGTTGGTGTCCACCAAAATCTCGACGCTATCGCCTTTGTAGAGCAGCGCACCGCGTTGAGTTTGCACGAAGACATCGTCGGTGACATCCCAGAACAAGTAAAGGTAATCCTGGTCCCAGGCCACGCGAAAACGGCCCCGCAAATCGTGGGGGCCCTGGTAGTGCTCGAAGCCGTAGGTGACTTGCGTAAGGTCATACCAGGGTAGGTCCGCGGGCCAATCATCCGCGAGGCCATCGGTGACGATGGGCTCGCGCAG
>WGAK01000070.1 GCA_015494815.1 Anaerolineales bacterium
CTGCATACCACCTCCTTCACCGATGTCACCGGTGACCACTGGGCGTGGTTGTATGTGGAGGCCATCAAGGCCGCCGGCATCACCAGCGGCTACGCGGACGGGACCTATCGCCTGGACAACCAGGTCACCCGGGCCGAGATGGTGGTCTTCATCCTGCGGGCCCTGGAAGGTGGCTCCTACACGCCGCCGTCGTACACCTCGTACAGTTTCTCGGACATCAGCGGGCACTGGGCCGCGGACTGGATCGAGGAACTGTACCAGCGTGGCCTGACGACCGGCTATCCGGACGGGACCTATCGCCCGGACAACACCGTGACCCGGGCCGAGACCACCGTCTTCCTGCTGCGGGCCATGAACGGCAGCGGTTACACGCCGCCGTCCCACGCTTCGTACAGTTTCTCGGACATCAGCGGGCACTGGGCCGCGGATTGGATTGAGGAACTGCATCAGCAGGGCGTCATCAACGGCTATCCGGACAACACCTTCAAGCCGGACAACATCGTCGTCCGTGCCGAAGTCGCGGCTCTGCTGACCAAGGCCTTCAATCTGACCATGCCCAGCCTGACCCCGTAAGGCTCGCATCACCGCAGCCCGCATCGTAGTGCCTGCATACCGCGGGGGCGTCATCCCGACGCCCCCGCGGTGCGTTGGGGCCGCGGCTGTGGTATCATCGAAGACCCGGCGGTTTTACCCAACTTCCTTCGGGCCTTGCGAGGTGCCTGCCATGACCCCCCTCTTCGAATCGTTCCCTCTGGGGCTGGGTGGCGACGGAAGTCGGTCTTCCATCTTCGGCTCTTCCCTCTCCTTTCGCCTGTTTCAGGCCGAGTCGCAAGAATTGCAGCACATCCCCAACGCGGAGCCCGACCCCGATGGCCTGGTGACGCTGCCCGTGCTGCCCTTGCGCGACCTGGCCGTGTACCCCGGCATGATAGCGCCGCTGGTCATCGGCCGGCCGTTCACCCTGCGCGCGGTGGAATTCGCCTTGGGCCGGGGCCGCACCCTGTTGGCTTTGCTCCAGAAGGACCCCGCGCTCGAGGCCCCCGCCTCGGCCGAAGATTTCTTCCTCGTGGGCACCGAGGTGGCCGTGGGAGAACCGTGGCAGGACGATGACGATGAGGGGTACAGCGTGCTGGTGCAGGGCCGGCGGCGTCTCGAGGTGGTCGAGTGGCTGCAAACCCAGCCCTTCTTCCTGGTGCGGGCGCGGGTGTTGTCCGACCAACCGGCCGACCCCGCCTCCCCTGAGGTGCAGGCCCTCACCCGTCAGGCTCTGGCGCTGTTTCACCAGGTGGCCGAACTCGCGCCGTGGCCGACCGAGGCCTTTCGCGCGGTCGCCCATCTGGAGGACCCCGGCTTGTTGGCCGATGCGCTGGCCGGCGCGGTCAAAAGCCCTACCCTCCCTGAAATCGGGGCTTTTCTGGCCCAAACCGACCCCGTGGCCCGGCTGCAGCAGGTCATCGCCTGGTTGGCGCGCGAAGTCGCCATCCTGCGCGTCGAAGACCAAATTCAGCATCGCATCCAGGAGGAGATGGACCGCTTTCAGCGCGAGACCTACCTGCGCGAGCAAATCAAGGCCATTCAGCATGAGTTGGGCGAGGGTGACCTGTGGAGCCGGGAGGTGCGGGAACTGCGGGAGCGCATCGAGCAGAAGGCCCTGCCCGACGAGGCCCGCAAGGTGGCCCTGCGCGAGGTCGAGCGGCTGAGCCACCTGCCGCCCATGTCGCCCGAGGTGGGCATCTTGCGTAATTACATCGAGTGGATTCTGGAACTGCCCTGGCAGGAACGCACTGCCGACAATCTGGACCTGCGTCACGCGGCCCAGGTGCTGGACGCGGAGCACTATGGCCTGCGGCGGGCCAAGGAGCGCATTTTGGAGCACATCGCGGTGCTTTCCCTCAAGCCCAAGCGCCGCCGGCAGCCCATTTTGTGCTTCGTGGGCCCGCCGGGCACGGGCAAGACCTCCCTGGGGCGTTCCATTGCCAAGGCCCTGGGGCGCAAGTTCGTGCGCGTGTCCTTGGGCGGCGTGCGAGACGAGGCCGAAATCCGGGGCCATCGCCGCACGTATGTGGGCGCGCTGCCGGGCCGCATCTTGCAGACCATGAAGCGCGCCGGTACGGTCAATCCCGTTTTCATGTTGGACGAAATTGACAAACTGGGCGCGGACTTTCGCGGCGACCCCGCGGCCGCGCTGCTCGAGGTGCTGGACCCCGAGCAAAACGCGGCCTTCTCGGACCACTACCTGGAAGTCCCCTACGACCTGTCGCAGGTCTTCTTCATTACCACGGCCAACACCTTGCACACCATCCCCCCGGCGCTGGCCGACCGCATGGAGGTCATCGAGTTCCCCGGCTATGTGGAAGAGGAAAAACTGGAGATTGCCCGCCGCTTCCTCATTCCACGCCAAATCGAAGAGAGCGGCCTCGAGCCGGGCGAAATTCGCTTCACCGAAGCCGCGCTGCGCACCATCATCCGAGCCTACACCGACGAAGCCGGCGTGCGCGAGTTGGAGCGAGAAATCGGCCGCGTGTGCCGCAAGGTGGCCCGGCTCAAAGCCGAGGGCAAACGGTATCCCACCCGCATCACGCCCAGCGTGGTGGAACGGTTCTTGGGCCCGCCCGAATACTTCTTCAACGAAGCCGAAAAGCGCGACGAGGTGGGCGTGGCCACCGCCCTGGCCTGGACCTACTCGGGCGGCGAAATCATGCCTGTGGAAGTGCTGCTCATGGAGGGCAAGGGGGGACTGACCATCACCGGCCAGGTGGGCCAGGTGATGCAAGAATCGGCCCAGGCCGCGCTGTCGTACCTGCGGGCCCACGCGCGCGCCTGGGGGCTGGACCCGCGCGTGTTCGACCGCACCGACATCCACATCCATGTGCCCGAAGGCGCGGTGCCCAAAGACGGCCCCAGCGCAGGGGTGACCATCATGACCGCGCTGACCTCCGCGTTTACCGGACGGCAGGTGCGGCATGAGGTGGGCATGACGGGCGAAATCACGCTGCGGGGCAAAATCCTGCCTGTGGGCGGCGTGCGAGAGAAAATCCTGGCCGCCCACCGGGCCGGGCTCAAGGTGGTGCTGCTGCCCCACCGCAATCTCAAGGACCTGGTCGAGGTCCCCAAGAGCGTGCGCGAGGCCCTGCGCATCCAGGGGGTGCGCCATGTGGACGAGGTGCTGCGCGTGGCCTTGCGGCCGCCGGGGCCCGAGACGCGCGTCTGGCAGGTGCGCGGCGACGACGCGGAATCCGCGGACGCGCCCCCCGAACCTGAGGAGGAGGCCGATGACGCATCCTGACGCCAGCGAAGTATCCCAGGCCCAACGCGGTCTGGCGCCCGGCCCCAGCGTGCTGGTTGCGCTGGGGGTGGGTGTGGTGTGGCAGGCCCTGTGGTGGGATACGCCGGGGGCGGGGCTGAACGCGCTGTTGGGCACCCTGGCGTTGGTGGTGGCCTGGTGGGCCCTGCTGCGCGCCGGGGGAACGGCGCCCCGGGGCACGCAATACTTGCTGGCGTTGACCCTGGTGTGGGCCCTGGTGCCGGCCTGGCGCGCGGACCCGGTCGTGGTGTCCTGGACCTGGCTGGCCTGGTGGGTCACCCTGTTCGTGCTGCTGCCCCGCTACTTCCGCGGGGACGCGCTGCGGGCCACCGGCTGGGGCCTGGCGCGCCTGGTGATTGCCTGGCTGCGCGCCAGCCTCGACGCGCTGGTGGTCGCGCTGCACACCGGCCCCGAAGTGCGGCAAGGCGTGTTGGCCCGCTGGCGCGCGGTGTTGCTGGGCCTGGTGCTGCTGGTGCCCATCGGCGGGTGTTTTGGCCTGCTGCTCGCCTGGGCCGACCCCGTGTTTCAGCAGTACTGGACCCGCTTGTTCTCCTTCGACCTCTGGCTGGAGGGCCTGGGACGGGTGTTGTTGGGCCTGGTGTTCGGCGGCCTGTGGCTGAGTGGCCTGATGGCCGCCTGGCGCAGCCGCTCTGCCCCGCCCGCGGATACGCCCGGCCCCGCGTGGGACCGTCTGCCCTGGGCCAGCACCGCGGTGGTGCTCGGCGGGCTGCTGGTCCTGTTCACCGTCTTTTTGGGGATTCAGGCCCGCTATCTGTTCGGCGGCTCGGCCGCGCTGCAGGCTTTCGACCTGACCTACGCCGAATACGCGCGGCGGGGCTTTGGCGAACTGGTGACCGCGGTGGTGCTCTTCTTGGGCCTGCTGGTGCTGGCCGACGCCCTCACCGCCCGGCCGGACGCGCGTATCGAGCGGGGCTTTCGGCTTCTGGCCTGGGCCACCCTGGCCGCGGTGGCCCTCATGTTGGCGTCCGCGGCCTATCGCCTGGGGCTTTATGTGGAAGCCTTCGGCCTGACCACCACCCGCTTCCAGGTGGCCGTGTTCATGCTGTGGCTGCTGGTGGCCCTGGCCCTGACCGCCTGGACCGTGCGCAGTCCCCGGCCTCATCGCTGGCCGCGCGTGGGGCTCATCCCCTTTTTCGCCTTCGTGCTCACCCTGGCCGTATTCAGCCCCACGGCGTGGGTGGCGCGGGTCAATGTCTGGCGCGCACAGCAAGGCCACGACCTGGACATTCGCTATTTGCTCAATGCCGGGGAGTGGGCTCCCGAGGTCTGGGTGGCTTTGGAGGCCGTGTATCGAGACCCGACCGCACTGCCCGAAACCACGCGGCAGGAACTGGGCGCGGCCCTGGCGTGCAAGGCATTGCTCGCCGAAGAGAGCGCCTCGCCGGCGGACGCCGACTGGCGGGCCTGGTCGTGGGGCCGGTGGCAGGGCCGTTTGGCGTACCAACGGCTGACGGCCCAGGCACGTGAGGCCTTCCCGGTGCGGGAGTACGAAGAGAAGGACGCGTACGGCTACACCTGGCCGCGCCCTCAGGTTCGGCTGAACGGCCGCTGGCGGTCGTGCATTGACCTTGTGGACCCCTACGGCTACGGCAACTGAGTCCTCGGCCCAAGGAGAAATCCATCATGCCCCATGCGGAAATCGTGACCATTGGCACCGAATTGCTGTTGGGCGAGATTGTGGACACCAACTCGGCCTATCTGGCCCGTCATTTGCGGGACCTGGGGCTGGACGTGTATCGCATGACCACCGTGGGCGACAATCCCGCGCGCATCGCCCAGGCCGTGCGCGAGGCCCTCGCTCGGGCCGAGGTCGTCATCACCACGGGCGGCCTGGGCCCCACCGTGGACGACCCCACCCGCCAGGCCATTGCCGAAGCCGTGGGGCGTCCGCTGGTCTTTTCCGAAGATGCCTGGCGCATGGTACAAGAGCGCTACCGGGCCCGGCAGTGCGCGGTGGGCGAGAACGCCCGCCAGCAGGCTTATGTGCCCCAGGGTGCGCGGCTCATCCCCAACCCCGTGGGCACCGCGCCGGGCTTCATCGTCGAGACGCCCCAGGGCGTGGTCATCACCCTGCCCGGCGTGCCCCGGGAGATGGAAGCCATGTTCACCCAGGGCGTGGTGCCCTA
>WGAK01000071.1 GCA_015494815.1 Anaerolineales bacterium
GTGCCCAGGAACCCGAAGCGCAAATGCAACAGCCCCACGCTCAAAGCCAGGCTCAACAGCCACATGGACAACGGCAGCACCTGCACCACTTTGAGGATGAGCGGAGAGCCGGGCAGCAGGGTCCAGATTTGGACGATGAGAACCAGCACCAACCATACAATCAAGGCGATGCGCTGCGGCCAGGAAATCAAACGCAGCGATGGGCGAATGTACTCATACAGGAACACCAGCCCCACCAGGAAGAGCATCATGGGCCACCAGGTGCCCAGCAGGCTCACATGCAGGGGCGGGTTCTGCAGCAGGGCCACCAGGACGGTGCGCGTCCCCAGGCTCATGGACTGAAAAGTCCAATAGGGCTTGGCAGCCCACTCGTGGCTCAACTGGACCGCGGCCGAGGCCAACACGAAAAGATACAGGTAGCGACGCCACTGAGGGCGGCTGGCGCTGACCACGGTGGCAAAAAAGAACAACGCGGTCAACGAGGCCGCGTTGTTACGCAAGATGATGACCAGCCGAAACCACTCGGGGTTATAGACCAACAACTGCAGCCCCGCGGCCCAGGTCCACAGCGCGGCGCAGAGATTGGCCAACACGAACCACAGCCACTCGGAAAGCAAAAACGCCCGGCGTCGCCAGCCCATCCACGCCAGGGCCAGCGACACCAGCGTGGAAAGCCAGGCCAACACCACGACAAGGGGAATCCAATCCATGGGCGAGACTCCTATGGGGTCGGCCTCAACAAACGCTGCACGAACTGGGCCAGCATGGCCAGCGAGACCGGCTTTTCAAAATAGAACTCGAAGCCCAGGCGTTGAATTTCATCCCGCTGGCGCGCCTCCGCGGTGAGCACGATGACCTGGGTGCCGGCTTCGGCCAGGCGTTCGCGCCATTCGCGCAGCAAATCCGCGCCGTTGCCGTCGGGCAGGCGCAGGTCCACCAGGAAGAGGTCGTAGCGGGTCTGCTCCAGCAAAGCACGCGCCTGGGCGAGGGTGTGGGCCACATCCATCTCCAGCGCCAGCGGAGCCAGGGCGCGCTGATACAGGTCGGCCAAACGCCGCTCGTCTTCCAAAATCAACATCCGCGATTTCGAGGCCATCACGCATTCCTCCAACCCGAAAACGCGCTTCTCCAGCGTCTACGAGCAGATATTGTAACACATTGAGGAAAAGGTTGCCGATATTTTCAGCAATAGCCAGCGCCGCCCACGGGTGCGTGGGGCCCAGCGCCGCGGGAACACAAAGGCGGGCCGTCGCTGGCCCGCCGTACATCCTGACCGCCGTGCGTCTTCACCGTGCTGTGGGTGGCGCCGCGCGGCCGCGCATGCGGCGCCACAGGCCGCGCCCCAGCCGCCACGCCAGACTGCCGATAATCCCCAGCACCGCCAGCACCGGCAGCCAGAACACGCCAATCCAGATGAAGGCCGTCACCAGTTGCTGCCCAAAGCGCAGCAGCGCGCGCACCGCGTCGCGGGCCACGCCCGAAGGCTCCCAACCGCCAATGCTGATGGGCTCGTCGGCTTCCACGGGGATGAACTCGACCTGGACTTCGGAATAGGCCACCGATTCTTGCAAATAGCGCATGCGGCCCTGCAAAACCTCAATCTGCTCCCGCACCTGCATCAATTCGCGATAGATGTTGAGCACCTCGTTGGTGTCCGCGGCCTGGTCCAGCAGGCGTCGCAATTCCTCTTCGGCCGCCTGCAGGTTGCGCAGCCGGGCTTCCAGGTCCACATACTCGTCGGTCACATCCTGCCCGCGGATGTCCTCCCGGTCCACCCGCACGGCCAGGTCTTTGAGCATGGCGAGGGCGTCCAGAAAGCGGTCCGCGGGCACGCGGAAGGTGGTCTCGCCATACAGCACCCGCTTGCCCGAGGCCAGGGTGCGCTCCGACAGGCTGCTGGCCACCACATAGCCGCCGTGGGCCTCGACCCAGGCGATGACCTGGCTCTGGGCCGCGCGCGGGTCGTCCACCACCACGGCCATGTCGGCGTTCTTGATGACCATGCGGGTGGTCGTCGTGCCCGCAGTCGCCGCGTCCACGAAGTCCAGGGCCTCGTCGGCCCCCGTCGGGGGCATGGGCATGGCGGCTTCGCCGACCACGGCCGGCACGGCCCGCTCAGGTGCTATCGCCATACCCTCGCTGCCAGCCTTGCTTTCGTACACCGCGGGAGGAAGGGATGCGACCGAGGAGCCGGACAGGCTCAACATCACCACGCCCCCCACGAGCCCCAGTACCAGCAGCGCGAACAAACCGCCGCCCCACCACAATAGCCGTCGTTTCCATTGATTTCGCATGGTGCGCCTCCTGGGCAAAAATGTGGGCCTCCACCGGCCCGGCTATCTTTCCAACGCCGTGGGAGGCCCAACCGTTCCCGTTGGCGCGCGAAAAAGGGCTCAGCGCCCCTCGAGCAGGCGCTTGGAAAAGCGCGCCGGGATGGCCGGCACCTGGGCGAAGCGCGCCCGCGCCGCGTCCAGGTCATAAGGCACCCGGTGCCAGGTCCAGGTATTGGCCTCGTCGTCATAGATGGCATAGGCCGCGCGCGGGTCGCCATCGCGCGGTTGGCCCACCGAGCCGGGGTTCAGCAGGACCGCAACTTCGGGCAGCGCGAAAGGTCGGCCATAATCCGCGTCTTGCGGCCGCATCAGGTCCGCACCCAGGCCGTCCAGCCGCGGCACCCACGCCAGGGGGATGTGCGAATGGCCGATGAAGCCGTAACGATAGGCCAGCGTCTGCAGGTTGGCGCGGGCCGATTCTTCGCTCAGCACATATTCCTCCAGGGGGTCGCGCGGACTGGCGTGGGCCAATACGGTCTTGCCCTGGGTGTGGATGGGCTCCAGGCGGCGCAGGAAGGCCAGATTGTCCTCGTGAAGCACAGTACGGGTCCACATCAGCACCCGCTGGGCGTCCAGGTTGAACCAGCCCAAAGGCAAACGGCCCACGATGGCCGCGTCGTGGTTGCCCAGCAGGCAATGGCACCGGGGCAACGCCCGCAAGCGGTCCAGGACCGCGTTGGGGTCGGGGCCATAACCCACGGCATCACCCAAAAACCAGTACGCGTCCACCGGCCCCGCGGCCCGCAGCACCGTGTCCAGCGCCACCACATTGGCATGCACATCCGAAAACACCAGCACCCGCATGTGCGCCTACTCCTGAGGCAGGTCGCGCGGCGAGAAGGCATGGGGCAGCAAGGCCGCCAGGTCGGTTTCGAGCACCACCCGGCCTTGCGCGTCCACCGTCACGATGGGCAACTCGGCCGCGAATTCCCGCAAGGTTTGCCGACAGGCTCCGCAAGGCGTGCCGCCGTTGACCGTGGCCACCACCAGGGCCCGAAAGCGCGTGTGGCCCGCGTGCACGGCCCGCGCCACGGCCACCCGCTCGGCGCAAATGCCCAACGGATACACCGCGTTCTCCACATTCGCGCCGGTGATGATGGTACCGTCTTCGGTCAACAGGGCCGCGCCCACGGCATAGTGCGAATAGGGTGCGTAGGCGCGCTGCCGCGCCTCCAGCGCGGCTTCAATCAAGGGTTGCCAATCTACGGTGGCGGTCATGAAGACGACTCCTGGGAGGCCGGGGCCGGAGCGGAGGTTTCGCGACGCACCCGCACCTGGCGAATGCGCTGGCCCTCGACTTTCTCGACGACGATGTCCCATCCTTCGGCTTGCAAGCGGTCGCCTTCGCGGGGGATGCGCCCCAACTGGTTGTAGATGAAACCGCCCAAGGTATCGGCCACATGGCGGTCGAAGTGCGTGCCGAGCAAATCGTTGACATCGTCCAAATCCACCCGGCCCCAAAAGAGATATTCCCCCTCACCCACCTCGCGATACAACGGCATGTCGGCCCGGTCGTATTCATCGTGAATTTCGCCGACAATCTCTTCGACAATGTCCTCCAGGGTCACCAGGCCGGCCACGCCGCCGTATTCGTCAATGACGATGGCCATGTGGATGCGGCGGGCCTGCATCTCGGCCAGCAACTCGTCGGCGCGCTTGGCCTCGGGCACGAAATAGGCTTCGCGCAGCAGGGGCCGCAGGTCTTGCCGCGCGCGCTCGTTGCGCCAGCAATAGCGCAGCACATCCTTGCTGTACAACACGCCCACGATGCGGTCCACCCGCCCTTCGTAGACGGGCACGCGCGAAAAGCCCGATTCGAGCAACACCTGCACGGCCTCGGCCAGCGAGGTGTGCACCTCCAGGGTGACCATATCCACCCGGGGCACCATGATTTCGCGCACCAGGGTGTGGCTCAAGCGCATGACCGCATACACCATGCGCTGATAGCGGGGGGCCAGCCGGCCCTCGCCGGCCGCGGTCAGCAGGGCCCGCAGGAGGTCGGGGCTCAAGGCCACAGCCTGCTCGGGCCGGGCCGGAGCCAAACGGTTCAACAGCCAAATGAGCGGGCGCAGGGTATAGCCCCAGGCCACGGCCCACGGGGCCAGCCGTTGCAACCACACCTGCGGCCGGGCCCGCACCTGGGCTTCGACGCGCGCCTCCACGGCCAGCAGCACCAGCCAGGCCCCCAACGCGGTCCACGGCCACGCGTCACGGCCGGCCCAGGCGCCCAAAAGCACGCCCAGGGCATGGGTCAGCACCAGGCCGGCCTGGGCAGCGCGCTGCACCGCGGTGCGCTGACGCGCCAGCCGCGCCAGCGCCGCGTGTTCGGGCGGGCTTTGCGCGGCCCAGGCTTGCAAATCCCCCTGGGGGCGACGGGCCAGGGTCAGGATGGCGCGCAGGACGCCATCCAAGGCCACCACCAGCAGGGCGGTGGCCGCCAGCAGTCCCCACGACGGGGATGCCGAAAACGGGAGACTATCGTCCATAGAGCCTGCTTCAGGAAGCCTCCTCGGCCGAGGATTCGGGCCGCGGCAAGCGGCGGATGGCTCGCGCGGGCACCCCCACGGCCAGGGTATAGTCGGGCACATCGCGGGTCACCACCGCGCCCGCGCCCGTACGCGCGCCCCGGCCAATGCGCACAGGCGCCACCAGCATGGTGTCGCTGCCGATGAACGCGCCGGCGCCGATGTAGGTGGGATGCTTACGCTCGCCGTCGTAGTTGCAGGTGATGGTGCCCGCGCCGATGTTCACCCCGGCTTCGATGGTGGCATCGCCGATGTACGAGAAATGCCCCATTTTGACGCCCGGCCCCAGGTACGAATTCTTCACTTCGCCGAAATTGCCCATGTGCACCCCTTGGGCCAGGTGCGCGCCTTTGCGCAAATGCCCGTAGGGGCCGATGTCCACCTGGTCTTCGACCACGGCCTGCTCGAGCACCGACGCGAACACCCGGCAGCGGGCACCCACACGGCTATCGCGGATGTAGGTGTTGGGGCCAATCTCGCTCTCGGGGCCGATGTGGGTTTCGCCCAGCAGGTAAGTGTCGGGCCACACCACCGTATCCTGGCCCAGGGTGACCGTGTCCTCCACATACACCCGCCGCGGGTCCACGAAGGTGACCCCGGCCAGCATCCAGCGCCGCACGATGCGCTGCTGCAACACCGCGGCGGCTTCGGCCAGATGCACGCGGGTGTTGACGCCGATGGCTTCGGTGGGGTCCGCCAGGGTTACCGCGTGTACGGTGCGACCTTGCGCCACGGCCAGGGCCACGGTATCGGTAAGGTAATATTCGCCTTTGGGCGACAGGGGCAACGCGTCCAACGCGGGCCACAGCCAATCGGCGTCGAAAGCGTACACCCCCACATTCAACTCGCGGATGGCTTTCTGCTCGGGCGTGGCGTGGGCCTCTTCGACGATGGCCTGCACATGCCCCTGCGCGTCGCGCACGATGCGGCCAAAGCCGCGCGGGTCGTCGGCCACCACGGTAAGCAGGGTGATGGGGCCGGCATGCTGCCGGTGCGCGTCCAACAGCGCGCGCAAGGTCTCGGCCCGCAGCAAGGGCATGTCGCCGTTGGTCACCAGAATCACCCGCGCCCGGCCTTGCAACAAGGTGCGGGTTTGCTGCACCGCGTGGCCGGTGCCCAAAGGGGGTTCCTGCAGCACATAGTCGGCTCGCTCAGGGCCCAGCCCGGCCTGCACCACTTCGGCCTGATGCCCCACCACCACCACGGGGCGGCGGCCTGTGGCCTGCTCCACCGCGCGCAGCGCGTACGCAGCCATAGGGCGGCCCAACAGGGGATGCAACACCTTGGGCCGCTTCGACTTCATGCGGGTGCCTTTGCCCGCGGCCAACACCACGCCGACGACTTCGTCCATACGCATCACCTATCCGGGAAATCCGTGCCCTAAGTATAGCATGATGCCCGAGTGCGCGGCCCACCAGGCCAGCGTCTGCGCCACCAGCAATCCCAGGGCCAGGCCGCCCATCACTTCCCAGGGGGTATGGCCCAACACCTCCCGCAGGGCCGGGCCGTCCCACACGCCGTGTTGCCACTCGTCCAGCATGCGGTTGATGCGCGCCGCGTGCTCACCCGCGGCGCGGCGCACGCCGGTGGCGTCGTAGACCACAATCATCGCCAACACCACGGCCAGGCCAAACAGGGGCGAGTCGAAGCCCTGCTGCAGCCCCACGGTATGGGCCGCGGCCGCCACCAGCGCGGCGTGGGAACTGGGCATGCCGCCGGGCGCGAACCAGGCCCGCCACTGCCAGCCCTGGCCCCGCCAGGCCAGGAAGACCGGCTTGAGGCCCTGGGCTACGAGCATCGCCAGCAGCCCGGCCCACAGCACGGGGTTGCGTCCCACCGCCCACAAGGCCGTCACCGAGGGTTCCTCCGCGGCCGCGGCGCGTCGGAGCACCGCGGCCCTGGCCTCAAAGCGCCCAGGCCAGCAGAATGCCCAGCAGGGCCAGCACCACACCGATTTGCAGCAGGCACATTTGGCGGATGAAGAACCAATCGTCCAGGCCCACCGCGGCCGCAAGCAGCCCCAACAGGCCGTTGAGCACGATGAAGGCCAGGCCCAACAAGGGCAACATCCCTTTGCGATGGGCCAGATAGTCGCCGGTGCGGTCAATGAAACGATTGAGGCGGTCGCGCGGGCCCGAGGGCGAACGCAAATCGGCCATGAGGCTCCTCCTAATCAGGGGGCGGCCACGGGCGCAGGCCGCGAGGGATGGTCGGTCGCGTCGGAAGCCGCGGCGACATCGGCCGCGCGAGGCAGGCCCACCTGGGCTTGTTGCACAATGTAAGGCGCAAAGCGGGCCATCAGCCGCCCCGGCAGCCGGCCTTTGATGTGCACACCGTCGCGGCGATGCTCGATGCGCTCGATGTGGCCCAACTCGTGGAACAACGCCACCAGGTGGCCCTGGTCGTAGGGCAGGTGCACCTCCACAGGCACATAGGTGGCGAACAATTGCCGGGCCACCGCGTCCAGCAAGGCCGGGATGCCTTCCCCGGTGAGGGCCGAAACGGCCACCGCGTTGGGGAAATCCTCCAGTGCGGCCTGGGCCGCGCGCGGGTCGGGCAGCAGGTCAATCTTGTTCAGCACGGTCAGGATGGGGATGTGGTCGGCTTCGATGTCGTGCAGCGTGTGCAGCACGGCCTCGGCCTGGGCTTGCGCCTGGGGGTGGGCAATGTCAATGACATGCAGCAGCAGGTCGGCCTCCGCGATTTCCTCCAGCGTGGCCCGAAACGCGGCCACCAGCGTGGGCGGCAACTTCTGGATGAAGCCCACGGTGTCGGTGAACAGGGCCAGGTGCCCGCCGGGCAGTTCCACCCGCCGGGTGGTGGGGTCCAGCGTGGCGAAGAGTTGGTCGGCCACATACACCTCCGCGCCGGCCAGGCGGTTGAGCAGCGTGGACTTGCCCGCGTTGGTGTACCCCACCAGGGCCACCACGGGCAGGCGGTTCTTGCGCCGTCGGGCCCGGTAGCGCTGGCGATGGGCCCGCACTTTATCCAACTCGCGCTTGAGGCGCGCGATGCGGCGTTTGATTTCCCGGCGGTCCAGTTCCAACTGCTTCTCGCCCGGCCCGCGCAGGCCCACACCGCCCGAGCGGGTGCGTCCACCGCCGCCGCCGGTTTGCCGCGCCAGGTGCGTCCAGGCCCGGGTCAGCCGGGGCAGACGATATTCCAACTGGGCCAACTCCACCTGCAACGCGCCTTCGCGGGTGTGGGCGTGCTGGGCGAAGATGTCCAAAATCAACACCGTGCGGTCCAACACCCGCACCTGCTCGCCGAAGAAACGCTCCAGTTCCCGCTGATGGCGGGGTGAGAGTTCGTCGTCGAAAATCACCATGTCGGCCCGGGTCTCGTTCACCAGGGCTTTGATTTCGTCCAACTTGCCTTTGCCCACGAAGGTCTTGGGATGCGGCCGTTTGAGGCGTTGCACCAGGCGGCCCACCACCTCCAGCCCCGCGGTCTCGGCCAGCCGGGCCAGTTCGTCCAGCGATTCGTCCACGGGCAGAGGCGCGGGGCGGTCTTGCAGCGCCACGCCCACCAACACCGCGCGCGCGGGGGGCTGCGCGGTGGGTTGGGGCCGTCCCTGCCGCCGCCCGGCCAGGTCGTCCTCCTCGGGCGTCAGGGCTTCGACGGCCTGCTCCACGGGGATGGGCGTGCTGCCGCCTTCGTCCACGAACCAGACCTGAGGCGTCTCATCCGGATGCATAGGCTTCCCTCCCGGCCTGCAGGCGGGCCAGGGCCGCGCGCACCGCGTCGGTGGCCGTGCCCAACGAGATGCGCACATACCCCTCGCCATATTCGCCAAACACCCGTCCGGGGGCCCAACTGACGCCATATTGCTGCAGCAGGTCCTGGCAAAAGGTCAGGCTGTCCAGCCCCTGAGGCAACCGGGCCCATACATACAGGCCGGCCGCGGGTGGGCGGGCGTGCAGGTCCAGCGCGTCCAGCGCAGCGAGGATGAGGTCCCGCCGCTCACGATAGACCCGGTTGCGCTCCTGCAGCCAGGGCTCCATGCGCGGGTCGTTGAGCGCCAGCGCGGCCGCGTCCATGAGCGGGCCGAAGGTGGAAGAGTCCACCTGCGATTTGTAGAGGAACAGGTAGCGCAGGGCCTGGGCCTGCCCCACGGCCGCGCCCAAACGCCACCCGGCCATGTTGGCCCGCTTGGACAGGGAGTTGAACTCCACCGCAACCTCCACCGCGCCCGGCACCTGCAACACGCTGGGCGGCCGGGGCGCGCGTTCGTCCAGCACCACATCCACATACGGTGCGTCGTGAGCCAGCAAGATGTCGTACCGGCGGGCGAAGTCCACCGCCGCGGCCAACTGCTCGAGGGAGGCCGTCGCGCCGGTGGGGTTGTTGGGGTAGTTGAGCCACAACAACCTGGCGCGGCGGGCCACCGCCTCGGGGATGGCGCGCAGGTCGGGGAAGAAGTCGTTTTCGGCCCGCAGCGGCATGGTCACCACCTGCGCGCCCGCGATGCGGGCAGCCGCGGCGTAGACCGGATAACCCGGGTCGGGCACCAGCACCACATCGCCCGGATTGACCAGGGCCTGGGTGAGGTGGAAGATGCCCTCTTTGGAGCCGATGAGGCCCACCACCTGGGTATCGGGGTCCAGGGTCACCCCAAAGCGGCGGGCGTAATACGCGGCCCAGGCCTCTTTGTACGCGGGGGTGCCGCCATAGGGCTGGTACGAGTGACGGTCGGGGCGGCGAGCCGCGGCCACCAGGGCCTCGATGACGAAGTCGGGGGGCGGCAGGTCGGGCGCGCCAATGTCCATGCGCACCACCGCCCGACCCTGGGCCTGCATCTGGCGAATCTGGCGGCCCACCTGGGCAAAGTAATACGGCTTGAAAGTCGCGATGCGGTCTGCCGGTTGCATGGTCATCCTCGCGAAAGGGAATACCGGGCCCGCAAGCCCGGCGGGGGTCGTCCAAGTATAGTGTACGGCAATCTGGGCCCCTTGCCAAGGTGCCGATGGCGCAGGGTGCGCGCGAACGCCGTCGGTGGGCGTGCCGCACGCGGCCGGATTTGGGACGGCGGTGGTTCGCCGTCAGCGGACAGGCGTCAGGCCCCAGCGGGCATTGAATAGCGGGCAGCAAGGAGCAGGGAGCAAGGAGTGTGTCGTCCGGAAAAAGGTTGACACTTTTGACCTCCAACCTCCATGGCGTCCAACACCCAGCAGGAGGTCAACAATGAGCAAGAAACAGCAGCGTCGCGTCTACAGCGAAGCCTTCAAGCGCATGGTGGTCCAGGAGTACGAACAAGGCGCCAGCGTTTCCGAACTCATGCGCAAATACGACATCGGTGGCGCCCATACCATCAAACACTGGGTGCAAAAGTATGGCCAGCAGCCTTACCGCACCGAAACCGTCTACATCCACACCGCCGACGACCTGGACCATGTGCGTCGCCTCCAAAAGCA
>WGAK01000072.1 GCA_015494815.1 Anaerolineales bacterium
GGATGAAACAACCTCAACCCGACCCACCCGCAGACGCGCGGGCCTTTTTCATTGTAACATGGCCCCGGAGGCCGCCTCAGGCCGTTAGCCCCAGCGCGCGCAGCACCAACGCGGCCCGGGCCTGCATCTTGGCCCGGTCTTTTTCCTCGGCAAAGGCGCGCAGCAAATCCTCGACCGACAGCCGATAGCCGGGGTAAGGCTGACCCTCCAGGCGCTGCGCGGCCCAGTCGGCCAGGGCCAACAACTTGCGGCACCGCTTGCTGCCCGTGTGCACCACGCGCGCCAGGCGGCCATCGGCTACCTGCGCGTAGAAGGCCACCCGATGGACGCCGTCGCGCGCCTCCGCGCCCAGCGGAACAAAGCCCTCGGGCGCGGCCTCGACCCGCCGCTGCAATCCCCGACGATGGTAATCGGCTACACGCATTGCCGCACCTCCCTGGCTCAGGCCGGGAACACGCCCTGCAGCGCGGCCCAGGGGTCGTAGCGGGCCGTGCCCCCCGCGGATGCAGGCGCAACGCTCCCGCGCGCCGGCATCCGCTCGGCCAGGGCCAGCGCGGCCAGCACCGCCGGCGGGACCGCCGTGGGCTCGGTCGCGACCTCGGCCCCTATCTCGTCCACCCAGCGGGTGTGGTAGCGCCCGGCCCGAAAGTCGGGATGGCGCAGCACCTGCAGCAAAAAGGCCACATTGGTGACCACGCCGTGGTAGGCCGTGCGCTCCAGCGCGGCCTGCATGCGCGCGATGGCGCCGGGCCGGTCCTCCGCGTGCACGATGATTTTGGCCAGCAGGGGGTCGTAGTGGGGCGTGACCTCCAGGCCCGGCCGCACGCCCGAGTCCACCCGCACGCCGGGGCCCTGGGGCTCGACCACGTGCACCAACCGGCCCGTGCTGGGCAAGAAGCCGTTGGTCGGGTCCTCCGCGTAAACCCGCACCTCCAGCGCGTGCCCGCGCGGTCGCAGGTCCCCTTGACGCCAGGGCAAGGCCTGGCCCGCGGCCACCCGCAGTTGCCACTGCACCAGGTCGAGCCCCAGCACCATCTCGGTGATGGGATGCTCCACCTGCAGGCGGGTGTTCATCTCCAGGAAGTAAAAGGCACGGGGTTCGGGGTCCACGATGAATTCCACCGTGCCCGCGTTGACATAGCCCACCGCGCGGGCCGCGGCCACCGCGGCCTGGGCCATGCGGCGGCGCAAAGCGTCGTCCAGCAGGGGCGAGGGGGTCTCTTCGATGATTTTCTGATGGCGGCGCTGCACCGAGCACTCGCGCTCGTACAGGTGCAGCACCTGGCCGTGCGCGTCGGCCAGGATTTGGAACTCCACATGCCGGGCCTGGGGGATGTATTTTTCGAGGATGAGGCGCGCGTCGCCGAACGCGTGCTGAGCCTCGCGGCGGGCCGCGGCCGCAGCCTCGGCCAGGTCTTCGGGCTGGGCGACGACGCGCATCCCCTTGCCACCGCCACCCGCGGCGGCCTTGAGCAGCACGGGGAAGCCAATGCGGGCCGCGGCCTGGGCCAGGGCCTGGTCGTCATCCGCGCCCTGGTAGCCGGGCACCACGGGCACGCCCGCGGCTTGCATTCGGGCGCGGGCCGCGGCCTTGTCGCCCATGAGCGCGATGGCCTGGGGCGGTGGGCCCACGAAGACCAGCCCGGCATCGGCCACGGCCTGGGCAAAGGCCGCGTTCTCGGCCAAAAAGCCGTAGCCGGGATGGATGGCGTCCGCGCCGGTCTGCCGGGCCGCGTCGAGAATGGCCTCGACGCGCAGGTAGGACGCCTGGGGCGGCGGGGGACCGATAAGCACGGCCCGGTCGGCTTCCAGCACATGGGGCGCGTCCGCGTCCGCCTCGGAATACACGGCCACGGTCCGCAACCCCATCTCGCGTGCGGCGCGGATGATGCGCCGCGCGATTTCACCGCGGTTGGCAATGAGCAGCGTGTGCAGGTTCATGGAATCCGCCATTTGCGCTCGATGTAACGCACCAATGCGGACAGGCTCAAGGTCATGGACAGGTACAGGGCCACCAAAATGTTGTAGGTCTCGAGGGACCGGAAGGTGCTGGCCTTGCGCAGCCGAGCCAGTTGGGTGACATCCCGCACCGCGAGCACGGTCACCAGGGACGAATCTTTGATGATGGCCACCAGGTCGTTGCCCAAAGGCGGCAAGATGCGGCGCACGGCCTGGGGCAGAATGATGAGCCGCATGGCCTGCCAGTAGTTCATGCCCAAGGAGAGCGCGGCTTCCATCTGGCCTTTGCCGATGGACTCGATGCCGGCCCGAAAGACCTCGGCCTCGAAGGCCGCGTAGCCCATGGCCAGCGCGATGATGGCCCGCATCTCCAGCGAGAGATTGCGGATGTTGGCCTGGGCCATGCCCGTGAACAGCCCGGCCAGAGGCCCGTCCCCCGCCCAGGTGAGGCCCCACGCGCCCAGGGCCTGCAGCGCCTTGACGGCCTGCGGCACGCCCACATAGGCCACATAGAGCATGAGCACAATCATGGGGATGCCGCGCACGTTTTGGACATAGAAAGTAGCGGTGTTGTAGATGAGGGGATTTTTGGAAGTGCGGGCCAGCCCGATGAACAGGCCCAGCACGATGGCCAAGGCGTACGCGCCCAGGGCGATGCGCAGGGTGACCTTGACGCCCTGCCCTAAAAAGAGGAACGTGTCGCGATAGTTGGGGTCCGACAGAATCAGATGCAGCATGAGGAGGCCCAGCGCCACGGTGGCGATGGCCCACCACGGCAGTTGGGCCAGGCGCTCGCGCCAGGACGCACGGCGCGCCCACGCAACGGTTGCTCCTTGTTCGGCCACGATGTTCCTCCCGACCTGGGGGGCTTGAGGGAAAGGACCGCGCGGGCTCCGGGGGAGCCCGCGCGGTCCGGCTTAGGCTATGCCGGGGTCACGGCGTGAGCCCCCACTTCTTGTTCAGTTGGTCCAGGGTGCCGTCCTTCTTCATGGATTCCAGCGCCGCGTTCCAGGCCTCGATGAGGTCGCTGCCCGGCGGGAACACGAAGGCCAATTGCTCGTCGGAGGTCAACTGGCCCAGCACCTTGAGTTTGCCGGGGTTGGCGTCCATGAAGCCCAGCGCGCTCACATTGTCGATGACCACGCCGTCGATGTCGCCCGACATCAGGGCCAGGACGGCCGCGTCGAAGGTCTCGAAGGACTTCACCCGCTCTTCGGGGAAGTGCTCTTTGGCCACGATTTCGTTGGTAGTGCCGATTTGCGTGCCCACCAGTTTGGCCTCGTCGGCCTTGAAGGCATCCACATCGGCCTTGTCGCAGTCGGCCCGCACCAGCAGCACCTGGCCGATGGTGACATAGGGGATGGAGAAGTCCACCACCTGGTCGCGCTCTTCGGTGTAGGTCACGCCGTCGGCGAGCACATCGTACTCACCCGCGGCCATGGCCTCGAAGATGCCATCCCAGGCAGCCTCTTTGAAGTCGGGCACGCAGTTGATGCGCTTGCAGATTTCGCGCACCGTGTCATAGTCCCAGCCTTTGGCCTCACCGGTGTCTTCGTCAATGAAGTTGAAGGGCGGGTACGCGTTTTCCACGGCCACGGTCACGGTGCGGCCGCCCAGGTCGGGCAGGCCCTCCATCGCGCCGCCCTGTTCGCCCTGGGGCGCCTCGGTGGCCGGGGCTTCGGCCTTGCCACCGCACGCGGCCAGGGCCAGGGCCACGACGGCCAGCACGGCCAAGACGAGCCAGAAACGAGATTTGTTCATCGGTCTCCTCCTTCCAGGGAGATGACATCAGGCGAACAACATTGCCTTTATTGTACCGCAGGATGGGGGATGAAGCGGATTTATCGAACCGGTTCCTTGCCCACAGCCAGAGGCCCTGGAGGGAACTCCACAATATAAGGGCTATCAGGGTGCACGAAATGACGCCCTTCTTCCACAAAGCCCAATTCGTTCATAAGTTGCCGCAAGTTTCTCCGCCGCACCAGCGAGAGAACAATCAGGTCCACATCCCGAGACACATATTGCCCCTGCGTGTACAGCATCACCGCCGACCCGCCTGAAAGCACGACCTCAAGGCCATGTTGACGCAAATATTCCTGCACAGACGAACGCCAAAGAAACGGGCCATCTCCGCGGCATACCCTTCGTTGCGGGCCAGCAAGAAGAGCAGCCCATACTCGGCATAGGTCGAGCCAAACAGGGGTTCCAACATGCCGCAC
>WGAK01000073.1 GCA_015494815.1 Anaerolineales bacterium
GGCATCCAGCGTCTGGCGGCATTCACGGAGCGCTTCGCAGCAGGACGCCTTCGGCGGCGTCAGCCAGTCTTCCGGCCACGGGGACATGGTCACACATCCTTGCGAAAGACGACCTCGCGCTCCAACGGGCGCTGGGCGAAGTTGATGAGCAGCACCGCGCGAGCGCGGCGGGCAACGGAAAGATAGGCTCTGGCCTGGCGGCGGTGGGAAGGCTGCAGCCCCTGCGGGTCGGCCTTGAGCTCCACCAGCACGGTGATGCCGTTACGGGTGACTTCCAGGTCGGGGTAGTAGGTGGCAATCACCCGGCCGGTGACATCCCGCAGCAGATAACGGGGGGTGAAGCGCACCTGGAAACCGGCCTGCTGGAGCGCGGCCTGCAGAGCACGGTGATAGACCTTCTCTTCGTGGGCGGTGCCCAGGGCATCCTGCACTTTCATCGCCACGCCGAAGATGTCGTAGCGCAGGCGGGCAAAGGGGGAATGCGAGCGAGCCATCGCGCCTCCAAAAGACATGGGGAAGAAAAGAGGGTCGTTTATTTGGGCGCGTCGAGCGCCAGCCGCACGGGCTGTGGCAGGTGGGCGTTGAGCATCTCGGCTAAAGGCCGGGCGTGCTGCCGGAACCACGCTGCCACGGCGGGGTTGGTGGCGCGCAGCCAGAGGGTGCCGTCTTCCAGCCGGAGGGGCGTCAGGCCGGAAAACCACACCAGCCCTTCGGGAAGCGCCTGCGCCTGGGGCTGTAGCGCCTGCCAGGCATCGGCCAGGTGGGGCGGCAGGGAGGCGGGGGACTCGTCGTTCTCTGCCGCTGCCAGGTAGGCTTCCCAACTGCGGCGGTGGGCTTCCTGGCGGCGGCGGGCGCGGGTTTCGGGGAGCAGTTCATCCTCCGGCGGCCAGGCACCCTGGCGCAAAGCCGTCCGCAGCCAACCGGCCTTCAGGTGGTGCCGCCGGGCATAGGGCAGCAGGTTGCGGACGCGCTCGGCGTCTTCCTCCCAGGCGGCGGCCACCTCGTCCAGCGGGCCTATCCAGCCCAGGGCCAGCACCTGCTGGCGGATGTCTTCGGGCAGCGCGGCGCTTTCGGACGGGGTAGGCGCCCCGGCATCTTCAAGGCGGGCTTGCATGGCCGCCAGTTCGGCTTCGGGGTCGCGGTGGGGGTCGCGCGGCAGGGTGACCAGCCAGCCGGAGCCTTCGGCGATGTCGTGCTGGAGCGCCAGCCGGTACAGGCGGATGCCCGCCTGCAGGCGGTGGGCAGGCACGCGGGTGGCAATGTCTGCAGCGATGGGCGCATGTACCCCCAACCGGCGGAGGGAGAGCACGGTTTCCTGAAAATTTTTTGCCGCCGCATGCTCAGAAGGAGAAAGAGTTTGTTGTTGGTCTTTTGAGGTATCAACAACAACTCTAGAACTTAACTTAACTGGCCGACCAACGGTTAACTTTTTTAACTGTTGGTCGGCAGGGGCAATGGCGAGGTCGTAGACATAGGTGTGGTGGCCGGGCGAGCGCTGGATGGGGTAGCGGGTGAGGATGCCGCGAGCCAGGGCGCGCTTCAGCCCGGACTGTACGGCAGGGCGGCTCAAGCCGGTGAGGGTTTCAAAATCGTCCAACGTGATGGGTTCCCCGCCGCCGATGGTGGCTGTGCGGCTCAAGGCGGCCACGGTGACCTTGAGTTCGGCGCCGGTCATGTAGGGCATGGCCTGCAGCACTTCCGGCGGCAGGAAAACGGCTTCCGGCAGGGTGATGCCGTTGAAGGTGGGGCCAAATTCTTTGGGTGGCATGGGCGTACTCCTGGATTTTTTAGCGTCTAAAAATTGGGGCGGGATTTTTTAGCCGCCAAAAAAACGGGCTAATCAAAGAGGAAAGCGTCCAGATCCATGTCGGCATCGGCGGCTTCTGCGTCGGCGGGCAGTGGCTGTACCCAGAGGTTGAGCCCGCCGCCGGAGCGCAGGGCGGTTTTGAGGGCTGCCGCCCGGCGACGGGGCGGGATGCCTTCCAGAAAGGCGATGAGGTCGTCGTCTTCCCCTTCCCAAAGGTACAGTTTGAGGTTGTACACATGCTGGACGCCGGTGCGTCGTGGACGGCCGCGGGGCATGGCTACGGCCTCCGACTGGCTTGCAGGCGGCCGAGTTTGTACAGGCCGCGGGCGATGGAGAGCACGGGCTGGTCGGGGAGAAAGGCTTTACCCTGGAAGCGGTAGAAGAAATCCTGGTTGAGGAGCAAAGCGCCGCCGCCCACCACGATGATGCGGGCAAAACGGCGCCAGGTGTTGCCCCATACCCGTTCAATCACGCCGGAGACTTCCCGCTCCCAGACGGGGAGGGCGTCCCGCAGGTTCAGTTTGCCCTGCCGCAGGCGGGTGTCCAGTTCGCCCAGGGAATACAGGCCGCGGTGGTTGACGATTTCCAACAGCCGCCGCACGCCTGCTGTGGTGCCGGTGGTGAATCGCTGGACGGGTTTCTGGTCGCGGACGACCAGCAGTTCCACGGTGTTGAAGCCGATGGAAATGATGCCCATTTCCTGCTTGATGGCTTTCTTGCGAGAGAGGCGGTATTGGCCTTCCGCATCCAGCAGGTAATCAAAGAGGGCGCCTACGGGCTGGCTGGTGACTTTGACGCGTTCTACGGTGAGGGCATAGGGCTGGTGGTCTGCCTGCCAGGTGTGTTCGCCTTCCAGCCACTGCCGGACGGCCTGAATGTGGGCTTTGGCGTGTTCGCCGCTGAGGGGTTCCAGGGGAAGGCCGACAATCAAGCGGACGGGGTAGGGGATGGGACCATAGGTTTGGATGTAGCGGGTGAAAGCGCCGTAGAGCAGGGCGCGCATTTCGGGGGCACCGGTGAGGCGGTTGTAGTCCAGGTTTTCCACCGGGCGGCCCCAGTCGTGGGCGCCGCTGCCGACATAGAATTCGCCGTGGGAAGTACGCAC
>WGAK01000074.1 GCA_015494815.1 Anaerolineales bacterium
AAGCCGCCTGGGAAGCCCTCGCTGCCTGCTTAGGGCTGACCTATGCCTTTGACCCCACTACCTACGTCCCCACCATGACGGGCACTTTCCGCGGGCGGGAGGTTTTTGCGGGCATCCAGCGCCGACGGTGGTGGCGCGGCTATCGCTGCTTTGGGCCACGCGACACAGACACCACCTGCATCACCATCGCTGCAGATGTGCCCTCGCTCCCGGCCATGACCATCGTGCGCGGGCAGAAGCGCCTGCCGCCCTCCCTGGCCGCTGCGTTGGAAACCCGCCCCGACCTGCAAGCCCGCCTGAAGACCGCCCTGCCCTACCTCTGGCTGACGAGCGACGACACGGCGCTCAAACTTCAGTGGACAGGTGTCGTGCGGGATTGCGCCACCTTGCACTTCCTCTTGACCTTGGCCTGTGATTTGGCCGATTTCCTGGAAACTCACAAGACCTGAGGGGGCTGGGAACCCATCATGTCCATCCACAAGCAACCTGCTCTACGCCTGGGGCGCGGCCACGGGGAAATGTTGGTGGAGGTGGTTTGCTACAAGCCCGTGCCCGACCAGGGGCCCCATGCCTGCAATCAGACGCCCTGTCCGTGGCAGAGGTGAGGAAACAGCCCGCGGATGAAAGCGGAGCATCGCAGATGGGCGCGGATGGAAACCGAAACCCGCGCCCATTCGTTTTCATACGTGTCTATCTGTGGGTTATTTTTTCCCCTCGTCCAGTAAGTCATCTTCGGCGGCGCGGGCCCGCAGCCAGCGCGCGAGCAGGGGAATGCTCCAGCGGTAGCCTTCGCCTTCGCGGATGAGCAGGTCGCGGTCGGCGTAGAAGTGGAGCACCTTGCGCACGAAAGTGCCCGCCCCGGGCAGGCGGCGGCGCAGCGTGGCAGCGGTGATGCCCGGCTCTACGGCCACCCACGCCAGTACCTGCTGATAAGCCATCACCTCCTCCTCGCCAGCGCTGGATTTCCAGGGGACCTTGCGCCACAGGTAGTCAAAGTCGCCTCGGACCTCCTGGGGCACGCGCGCCAAGGCTTCCTGCACATCCTCGGGGGTGACTTCCAGACGGCGCTCGCGGTTCAGGGTGCGCACGATTTCCCGCAGGGCGGCTTGCAGCCAGTTGGGATGACCACCTGTCTCGCGGATGAGCAGGTCTTCGGCGGTTTCCAAATAGTGCACGCCGCGCGCCATCAGAGCGGGGAAGTGGATGAGGTCGCGGGCCTCAGCCGGGGTCAGCGGCCCCACCCTGAGGGCGCGGAGGTTGATCAGGCGGTCGCTCCAGCGCACGGGCAACAGGTCAAAGGTGAGCAGGCCGCTAAGCAACAGCACCCAGCGCTGCCGATGTTGCAAAATGTGGCGCAGGATATCCAGCAGGCGCTCGTCCAGGCGGCCTTCCTGCAAGGCCCACTCCAACTTCTCGTACTCGTCTATAGCCAGCAGGAAGTACAGATTCTCCCGCTCGGCCACGGCATCGGCTGTATCCAGCCAGCGCAGGAAGGCGGCGTAGGGGTCGTCCGCCTCGGCGGGGTCGGGCAGTTCCACGGCGCGGGTCCGATAGGCCTGCTCTACCGCCCGCTGCATGAGGAGATAGAAGAAATCCTTTGCGCTGGTGAGGGTGCCCAAGGCCTGCAAATCCACAATCACGGGTACCACCTGCCTGCCCAGTCGCAGGGGGAACTGGTTGAGGGTGGAAGTCTTGCCCATGCGTCGCATGCCGTAGAGGAGCAGGGCGGGGCGCTGTTGGGCGTAGGCCGCCAGTTCTTCTTCCAGGGCGCGGAAAAGGGGGACGCGGCCGGTGAACACCGGGCTGCCGGTGCGCAAAGGCGAGCCGGGGATGTAGGGATTGGGCAGCCATTCGGCTTTCTCGGCGGCCTCCAGCCCGGCCTGCACCAGGCTTTGCCAGTTTTGCAGAATGGGCAGCAGGCGCGGGGCCAGGGAGGCGTCGGCCACGGCCAGGCCCTCCTGCCAGCCCTGTAGCAGGCGCAGGGTCTCGCGGTAGCGCTCTGCCCGGTTATAGGCCGTGTCGCTTTCCAGCGCTGCTTCCACCTCACCGGCCACCTTTTCCACAATGCCTAACAGGCTCTTCCATTGAGCATGGGCTTCGGGGGGCAGCCATTCCAGGCGTTGACCCACCTCGGCAATGGCCCGCAGATCTCGCGCCGCGGCCATATCATCCAGCAACAACTGGGTCAGGGCTTCGCTGGCGGCCCGGCGGGCCCATTTGTAGCGGTACGCGCCCAAATAGGCGATGGCGGCCAGCCCGGCCTGCCGATCTTGGCGAGCCAGGGCCAGCACCTGCGCCTTGCCCCCGGGCAGGGGCAGCACAACCACCTCGTGCCAGAAGGGTGGGGAGAGGCGCAGCCAGCGCCCGCGGCCATCCAGCCGGCCCAGCGCCCATGCCCAAAAAAGCCAGAGAGGGTACTCGTATAGCCGCAAAGCACCAAAAACACTCCCAACGGCAAGACTTGCACCCCACAACGCTATGCCCAACGATACACCCACCAACACGCCCCCCCACCCTACGCCCAACGATACACCCCACAACATGCCCAAACCCATGCCCGACAACACACCGAACGACATAC
>WGAK01000075.1 GCA_015494815.1 Anaerolineales bacterium
CCCACAAAGCCGCCATGCAGGGGCTCGTGCCCGCTGCCGCCGCCGGAAATGACCGCCACCTTGCCCGCCACGGGCGCATCGGCCCGATAGAGGAAGTTGGGGTCATAGTGGGCCTTGAGCAGGTCGGGATGGGCCAGGACCATCCCCTCCATGCTCTCTTTGACGAAAGTCTCGGGCGAGTTAATCAGTTTCTTCATGGTACGCTCCTCCAAAGCCCGTCAGGCCTACGCCTTCTTGGCCAGGTACGGCTTGATGAGCCAATCGTAGGACCACGCGCCCAGCACGCCGCCGATGATGGCCCCGATAACCGGCGGGCCAATCCAGTACGCGCCGTCGAACAGGCCCTGGGTGCCCACCAGCGAGCCGAAAAAGCGCGGGGCCAGGTCACGGGCGGGATTGATGGCATAGCCCGAAGGGCCGCCCAGCGACAGGCCCACCGCCAGCACCACGAAGCCAATCAGCAGCGGCCCCATGTTGGCACTGGGCGCCAGGTTGTCCTCGTCGGTCATGGCCAGCACGCCCCACAGCAGCACCGCGGTGCCGAAAATCTCGGCGATGAAGGCATTGGCCAAGGAATACGCGCCCGCGGCTTCACCGCTGGTGGCCGCGCCCCAGAAGGTCTGCCCAAACACCGAGCCCGGCCCGGTGCACCACACATTGGGCATGCCCGCGGCCACCAGGCCTTCCCGGTAGACCAGGTACACACCCAGCGCGCCCAGGAACGCGCCCACGAACTGCGCCACAATGAAGGGGATGACCTTGGAGCCGGGGAAGCGTTTGCTCGCGGCCAGGGCGATGGTCACCGCGGGGTTGATGTGCGCGCCCGAGACCCCACCGGCCACGTACACGGCCACCACCACCGCGAAGGCCCAGCCTAAGGTGATGGTGTTCCAGTCATAGCCCGGCGGCGCGAGGCGAGGCGCCAGCCCCACATTGGCCACCACACCGTCGCCCAGCAAGATGAGCAAAAAAGTGCCGAAGGCCTCGGCAATCAGTTCGCCGGTCAAACTTTTGGGCTTCATAAGACCTACTCCTTGGGGACGAAACGCGGACAAGCGGACACGCGCGGGCGAGTTTTTCGCGCCCATCAACACACGCCTCAACGGGAACGTGGCGACACGCCCTCTTGTTTCCCATTATCGGCCGTTGCGGGTAAAAGTCAAACTTTTGCCCTGTTTGGTTTCATCTTGAAACCCAAAAGTCAGGCCCGCGCTTCAACTTGAAACCGAATCCCTCCGAGAGCGCCGATAGGCCTGCACATCCACCCCCAGGGCCTTCAAACGGCGCCACAAGGTGGTGCGACTGATGCCCAAGGTCTCGGCCATGCATTTGACGCGCCCCTGGCAGGCCTGGGCCGCACGCAGGATGGCCTCGCGCTCGGCTTCGGCCAGGGTGAGCACGGGCTTGACATCCCCCTGTTGCACCACCCACCGCCGCGCCTGGCGAATGGACGCGGGCAGGTGCTCCAGGCCGATGGCCCCGTCCTCGGCGAACAGCGCGGCCCGCTCCAGCACATGCTCCAACTCGCGCAGGTTGCCCGGCCAGGGGTAACGCTGCAAGACCTCCACCACGGCCGGGCGCAAGTGCAACGCCCGCCCCAATTGCCGCTCCAGGCGGTCCAGCACCCGCTGCGCGAGCAAGGGGATGTCCTGCGGCCGCTCGCGCAACGGCGGCACCCACAGGGTGAACACCCGAAAGCGCCGGTACAGGTCGGCCCGAAAACTACCCTCGGCCACCCGCTGCTCCAGGTCGGCCGAGGTGGAGGCAATCACCCGCACATCCACGGGGATGGGCCGCGAGCCGCCCAGGCGCAGCACATGCCCGACCTCCAGCACCTCCAGCAGCGCGGCCTGCACCTCCAGGCTCAGGGCCTCGACCCGGTCGAGGAAGAGGGTACCCCCGTCGGCCAACTCGAATTTGCTGGGACGGCCGTCGGGCGGCAGGCCCTGATACGCGCCGGGCGCGTAGCCCAGAAACTCCGCGGGCATGAGTTCATGGGGGATGGTCTGGCAGTTGACCGCGATGAAGGGCCCGCCCCCGCGCGGCCCCGCGTTGTGGATGGCCCGAGCCAGCGGGTTCTTGCCCACCCCATCTTCCCCCCGGATGAGCACCGGTGCCCAACCCTGAGCCACCCGCCGGGCCTGCTGCCGCAGCCGCCGAATGGCGGGCGTCTGCCCCACCAGCGCGGTGTCCAGGGTAATCATGGCCTGGGCCCCCACCAGGCGATGCACCAGCGCGCGCACCTGGCCCAGAGGCCGCAAGGTCATGATGAAGCCCCCGCGCAGGCGCACGCCCTCGCGCATGGGGCGCAGGCTGATGACGCACGGCACCGCGCGGTCTTGCACGGTGATGGTGGTGGTGAGGTCTTCCAGGGGCGTGTGGCCTTCGATGGCCCGCTGCACCGCGGGCGCAAAACGCAACACCGCGTGCAGGGGGCGGCCCAGCACCCCGGTAGGCGAAATGCCCAGGATGGCTCCCGCGCGCGCGTTGATGTGGGTGAGCACGCCGGCCTCGTTCCAGGCCAACACGCCCTCCGAGATGGTCTCGAACACGCTGTGCAACTCGCTGTAGCGGGTGTTGGCTTCTTGCAGATAATGGTCGGTCTGGATTTGATTGGTGATGGCCCGCGCCGCGGCCATGACCGCGGCCAGGGTGTGGGGATGGGCGTTGGGCAGGCGAGTGAGGATGCTCAACACGCCTAAGATGCGCCCGCCCACATCGTGAATGGGCGCGGCCGCGACGGCCAGGTCGTGCAGCATGGCCAGGTAGTGTTCAGGGCCCACCACCTGCACGGGCATGGCTTCGTGCAACGCCAGCGCCACCGCGTTGGTACCCCAACGGCCTTCGTTCCAATACACGCCCCGCTGCCAGCCGCGGGCCTGCAGCATGGGCAGCATCTCGGGGTCGCCCACCACATCCAGAATGCACCCCGCGCCGTCGGTGAGCACCACCGCGCAATACGAGCCTTCCATGAATTGGTGCAGGTCTTCGATGACGGGACGGGCCACGGCCAGCAGCGAGGTGTTGCGCAGGCGCACCACCTGGAAGGCGCTCTCGGCCAGGGGCTGGACGCGAGGCGTGCGGTAAGGGTCCAGTCGCGGCACACAGCGCTGCCACGAACGCCATACCGCGGGGTCCAGCCGGGCCTGCGCGGCGGGCGGCAGGTGGCGGGTGTGGACGAAGGTCTGCCACAACTGCCGCAGTTCGTCCAGGTCCCACGGGTAGGCAGTGGGTTGCATGGGAGCACTCCCAGAAGGCCGCACGCGCGAACGGTCCCCCTCATTGTACCGCAAGGGCCGACACGGCCGCGCGATGGTATAATGCGCGGCACATGTCGGCCCTGGATGGCGGCTGCTCCCGCGCGGGGTTTAGACGGCCGGGAGTTCCGAAGTGCAGTAGGGGCAGCGGGTCGCACCCGCGGGAATGGTGGAGAGGCAGTACGGGCATTCCTTGGTGGCCGGCTCCGCGGGCGCCTCTTCCGCGGCGGGCTGCTGGTAGCGTTGCACCGCCCGCAGCAGCAAGAAGATGGCGAACGCAATGATGAGAAAATACACCACGGTGTTGAGGAAGACGCCGTAGTTGAGGGTTACCGCACCGGCTGCTTGCGCGGCTTCCAGCGAGCCATAGGGCGGCGGCGGGTCCCCCGGCTTGAGCACGAAGAAGCGGTTGGCGAAGTCCACCCCGCCCAGCAGCAAGCCGATGGGCGGCATCAGGACATCGCTGACGAAGGATTTGACGATGGCGCCGAACGCCGTGCCCATGACAATGCCGACGGCCATGTCCAGCACATTGCCACGCATGATGAAGGCGCGAAAGTCTTTCAGCATAGCCTCACTCCTTTGGCGAAATGGGCGTTACACCGCGTCCACCCGCGTCATGTCCAGGCGAGGGTCCACCCCGCCGCAGCGTGGCAAGAGGACGGCTCACCATGACATTGGGAAACGCTTTCGCCGGACGCCACGGCGTAACACCGCTGCGAACGATGAGGGCGTTAGGGCCCGGCACAGTATACACTTTTTAAAGTGTTTCGTCAAACAAAACTGCTTTGGTGACATCCCGCCGTCTCCGCGCGGTCGCCGCCACGACCCTGCGGAACGGCTCCAACCCAGCGAGGGGCCCTGCCATGCATACCGCGTCGTCTTCTGACTCCGCCACGCCCACGGCCGCCGGGCACGTTTGGGCCTGGGCTGAGCCGTTTTTCTTTCCGCGCGGGCCGCGCGCGGTGCTGCTGATTCACGGCTTCACGGCCACGCCGCAAGAAATGCGCTTTCTGGGGCGCTACCTGGCCGACCGGGGCTACACGGCCCTGGGCGTGCGCCTGGCCGGGCACGCCACCACGCCGGCCGCGATGGCCCGTACCAACTGGCAAGACTGGGCCGCATCGGTGGAAGACGGCTGGCACCTGCTGCGCGGCGCGGGCTACCGCACCATCGCGGTGGTGGGGCTGTCGCTGGGCGGCGCACTGGCCCTCTACCACGCGGCCCGCTTTCCGGTAGCCGCGGTGGCCGCGCTGGCCGCGCCCTACCGGCTGCCCCGGCACCCCCTGATGCCGCTGCTGCCCGTGCTGCGATGGGTCATGCCCTACTGGTCCAAACGCTTCTGGCGGCCGCCCCTGGTGGACCCCGTGCGGCTGCCCGAGGTGCACCTGAGTTACCCGGCCTACCCCACCCGCAGCCTGCTGCAATTTCGCGCCTTCTTGACGCGCCTGCACCGGATGCTGCCGCGGGTCACCGCGCCGGCGCTCTTCGTCTACGCCACCGGCGACTCGGTGGTGCCCGTGGCGCACATGCACCGTTACGCCCAGGCCATCGGGTCGGCCCACAAAGAAACCGTGCTGCAGCGGGTCAACCGGCATGTCATCACTTTGGGCGTGCATCGTGAGGAAGTGTTTCAGGCCGTGCACGCGTTTCTGGAACGGGCGCTTTCGCCGGCCGAAGCGGAGCCGGTTCCCCCCAACCACGAGCCTTGAGATGAACCGCGACCTGCTGCTTATCACGCTTTCGTTGCTGACCTGGGGCGTTGGCGAAGGACTCTTCGCGCATTTTCAGTCGCTCTATCTGGAGCAACTGGGCGCCGCGCCCGAGCGCATCGGCCAGGTGCTGGCCGTGGCCGGTTTGCTGATGACGGTGGGGCATTTGCCCACCGGCCGCCTGGTGGACCGCTGGGGCCCGCGCGGCCTGATGTGGGCCGGGTGGGGTGTGGGCACCGCAGGCGCAGTGTGCATGGCCGCGGCCCGCTCGTTGCCGGTGTTCACCGTGGGCATCTGGCTGTACCACCTGTCCATCTTCGTCATGGTGCCCCTGCAGGCCTATCTGAGCCTGGTGCGGGGAACCTGGTCGCTGGGCCGGGTGCTGACCTTCACCTCGGGCGCGTTCAACCTGGGCACCATTTTGGGGCCGCGGGTGGGCGGCTGGGTGGCCCAGCACTGGGGGATGGAACGGGTGTATGCCCTGGCCGCGGCCTTGTTCGTCGCTTCGACGCTGCTGGTGCTGCAGGTGCGACCGCACCCCTGGCAGCGCCCCCGCGCGGCCGACGACCCCGACCCCGCGCCCGGCTGGCGCGCGACCTGGGCGGCCATCCCCGCGGCGGTGCGGGGATATTGGCTGTGGCTGCTGGTGGTGTTCACCCTGGCCATGCTGCCGCAGCCGCTCATCGCCAACTTCTTGCACGAGGCGCGCGGGCTGGTGGTGGCGCAAATCGGCGACTTAGGCACGCTGAACGCACTGGGCGCGACCCTGGCCAACTTTGGGCTGGGCCTGCTGACGCCCGGTCTGGGCCTGGGGCTCACGGTGGTGGCGCAAGCCGCAGCCGCGGGGATGGTGTGGTGGGGCCGGGGCATGGGCCCCTATCGGGGGGCGTATTTCCTCTTCGGCAGCCTGCGGGCCGCGCGGCCGCTGGCCCAGGCCCAGGTGCAGGCACGCGTCCCCGCGGAGAACCGCGGCCTGGCGATGGGCGTCACCGAGACGGTGACGGGGCTCTCGGTGACCCTGGCCGCGGCCCTGGCCGGCGCGCTCTACGCCCGCGAGCCCGCGCTGCTGTTCGCGGGGCCGGTGCTGGCGGTGGCGCTGTTGCCCTTAGGCGCGCTGCTGCGCCGCGCGGGGGTTACTCGCCCTGGGTCAGCGTGAACGCGTCAATGACGCCGTGCTGCAAGGTGTGCATCTCGAAGCGCATGGTGGTGGCGTCGGCCCATACCAGCAGCGCGCCGTAATCCTCGTTGAAGCGGAAGATGCTGCCGGCCACCACTTCCTGAAACTCGTACAGGCTGGGATTGCCGCCGATGCCGTTGACGATGTAGAACAACCCATCGCGCTCGATGCGCTCATAGGTGTGGTCGTGCCCCGCGAGCACGATGTCCGCGCCCCACTCGGCATACGGCCACTGCAGCAGCGTTTGCGAGCCGTGCCGACCCGACGAGTAGGGCGCGTGGTGCAACACCACCACCTGCCAGGGCGTGGTCGAAAGGGCCAGACGCTCTTGCAGCCAGCGGGCCTGCTCGGAGCCGACCTTGATGCCCGCGGGCTCCTGCCAGTTGCTGTCCAGCACGAAGAAATGCACCGGCCCGCGCACGAATTCGTAGAAACGCTGCGGCTCGGGCAGATACGGCACCTTCTCCAAACCGGGCAGGCGCTTGCGATGATAGCCCCAATCGTGATTGCCCCACGCGGGGAAGAACGCCTCGCGCTCGAGGTAATCGCCGTAGTAAGTGGTCACATTGGCGTCCCAGGTGTCGAGGTCGCCGTTGGGGTAGTTGTTGTCGCCCACGGTGACGATGAAGTCGGGGTTGGCCGCGTGGATGAGTTCGGCCACGCCTTCTTCCGCAGGCCCGGCCAGGCCAAAATCGCCGATGACCGCGAAGAAGACCGGCGTATACGCGGGGGTCGGGCTGGCCGCGCGGGTGGGCGTCGCCGCGGCCGTGGGGCGGACGGCGGCCGTCGTGACCGCGGGCGCTTGGGTCGCGGGCGGGGTACCCGGCTCGGGCGGTGCCGCGGTGGGGGACGGCGCCGCGGCCGTGCAGCCCCACAACGCCAGCACCAACAGGCCGGCCCAAAGTTTCGTCTTTCCCATCATCGCTCACCTCCTGGGGCCCAGGGCCATGCCGTCATTATACCCAGCCGGGGCCGGGTGAGCATCTTCATGTTTGCGGCCGCGCGCCTTCGCGTCGCGGGGCCCCCGATGGTAGAATGCCCGCCATGACCGGACATTGGATGCGCCGTGTGGGTTGGTTGCTGGGCCTGGTGCTGGTGTTGGCCGCCTGCCATCGCCCGGCCCCCGAGGTCGGCGAGGGCGCGTGGACGGTGCAATGGTGGACCGATTTCCGCGAGCCCGGGCCCTGGCAGGTGAACGGCGGGCCGGGAGCCATCGCCTCTTACACTCCCGACGGGTATCGCCTGGCCGGGGTGCTGCCCCAGACGGAAATCTGGAGCCTGCACCCCACCGCGTACGACCAGGTGCGGCTGGCCGCGCAACTGCAAGCCACGCCCGCGCCCCAGGCCGCGGGGCGGTATGGCCTGCTGTGCGGCTTCCAGGGCCCGCAGCAATACCTCGTTTTCGCGCTGAGCACCGACGGCGGCTACGCCATCCTGGCCCGCACGCCCCAGGGCTGGCAAAACCTGCGCGGCACCTGGCAGGCCTTCGAACCCCACGCCGCGGTTCATCCTGCGCCCCAAAGCAACCGCTTGATGGTAGAATGCCGGGACACAGGGCTGCGCTTCTGGGTCAACGGGCAAGAAGTCGCGCGCGTGGCCTACCCCGCGACCAAAGGGCAGGTGGGCCTGTGGATGACCACCCCCGCGGCCTTTTCCACGGCCGCGTGGAGCGTAACGGCACGCGACCTCACCCTGTGGACCTGGCAACGCCCCTAATCCCACCGCGACGAGGAAGGCTCATGAATCGCCGTCTCCAAGGTTTGCGCATTGTCTGGGGCGCGCTGGCCGTGCTGCTCGTGTTGGGGGGAACCCTCGCCTGCGGCCGGGCATCATCGTCGGCGCCGACACCGTCGCCCACGCCGCGGGTGCTGCTCACCCTGCCGTTGCCCACCCCCGTGCCGCCCACGCCTACCCCCACGCCCACGCCCATCCCGCCCGAACGCATCCTGTTCTTCGACGACTTCGCCGACCCCAACAGCGGCTGGACGCGCTTCAAGGCCGACTGGGGCATCAGCGATTACATCAACGGCCGTTATCGCATCGGCGTGGGCCTGGCCTACACCGACTTGTGGGCCAATCCGGGCCTGGATTTCGACGATGTGCACATCGAGGTGGACGCCCAGGCCATCGCGGGGTCGGAATACAACAGTTTCGGCGTCATTTGCCGCTATCAAGACGACGCCAACTTCTACTTCTTCATCCTCAGCAACGCCGGCTACTACGCCATCATCAAGATGATTGACGGCGAGCAATACCAACTCACCCCCGAGCGGCAGTTGGCCGTGCGAGACATCATCCGGCCCGGAAGCCAGGTCAACCGGGTGCAGGCCGAATGCGTGGGCTCGACCTTGCGCCTGGGGGTGAACGGCCACTGGCTGGCCGAGGTGCAAGACGACACCTTCGCCCACGGCGATGTGGGGCTCATTGCGGGCGCGTTCACCGACGCGGGGGTCATCGTCGAGTTCGACGATTTCGTGGTGCTGCGCCCCGCGCCGTAGCGCGGCCGGGGGGAGGGGAAGAAGTGGACGGCGGTCAGCGGACAGGCGTCAGCGGGCATCGAATAGCGGGCAGCGGGGAGCAAGGAGCGAGGAGAAAGCGTCCGCGCATTCGTACATTCGTACATTCGCACATCCGCTCACCCGCCCTCCCAAAGCAGCGCCCAGGCGCCGCACGCCAAAATGGCCGCACACCCCCAATCGCGGGCGCGTGCAAATGTCGCCGAAATCCGTGAACAGGCAATCTTGAGGCGCAGGGCCAGAAGTGACTTTGGGGGCGTGGGCGAGTTGGGGCTTTGAAGAACACCAAACACCCTCGGCGTGTCATGGCGAGCCGCCACAGGCGGCGAAGCCATCTCCTGCGTGGGCCCGCCGAGGGCCTGAGCCTCACGCGAAGCGGCATAGGCTCCTGTCTGACGGCGTCAGGAGCGGACGCACGCCGTGCGCCCCTACCGGGCGCGCAGCGCCCTCGCAACGACACATGCGAGGATGCCTGTCGCGGATAGGAGGTCGTACTTGACATCCCCCCTTCGGCAACTTTTGGCCGCGCGCCCCAATCGCCTGCCCGTTGACGCGCGGGGCTTTTTTCGGTATAGTTGAGGGTGCCCCGAGTGGGTCCGACGCGGCGGAGCCCACCGAACCGGGTCAGGTCCGAGAGGAAGCAGCCCTAAGGTGGTGTCTCCGGGTGCCGTCGGGGCGCCTGCTCGGGGCCTTTTGTTGGCCCGCCTCGCCCGTGGGAGTACGGTCATGCCCACCGCCTCGTCCCGCCCTCGGGGGCTCGGCCCCGGCTGTTGGTTAGGTTGTGTGTTCGTCGCGCTGGC
>WGAK01000076.1 GCA_015494815.1 Anaerolineales bacterium
CCGAAGAATCTGCGCCCCAAAGCCGGTTTCCAGTGCGGTATACTTTGGGCAAAGCAGGCTGGGCGGCGCGCGGCCTGAGCCGCCGACACCCCCGAGGAGGTTTCCTTATGAAACGCGCGGTAAGCATCAGTCTGGGCTCCTCCAAACGCGACAAGCGCGTGGAAATCGAATTGCTGGGCGAGAAGGTGCTCATCGAGCGCATCGGCACCGACGGTGACCGCGAGAAAGCCGCCCGTTTGTTCCGCGAACTGGACGGCAAAGTGGATGCCTTTGGCGTCGGCGGCGCGGACCTGGCCACCGTGGTCGAGGGCAAGGTCTACCCGCTTTATTCCGTACTCCCCCTGGTGCGCGATGTGCGCCACACCCCTTACACCGACGGCGCGGGGCTCAAGAACACCCTGGAGTATCGCCTGGCCGCGTTCATTGACCGCCACTTGGGCGATTACATTGCCCAACACGGCGGCAAGAAAGCCCTCATCACCGTGGGCATTGACCGCTGGGGGATGACCAAATCGTTCGTGGACGCCGGCTATGAGACGGTGTTTGGGGATTTCATGTTCGGCCTGGGCCTGCCCATTCCGGTACGCAGCATCCGCGGCCTCAAAATCATGGCCGCGTTGTTCATGCCCATCGTGGGCCGCTTCCCCTTCGAGTGGCTCTACCCCACCGGCGCCAAGCAAGAGCAACGCGTGCCCAAGTGGGAAAAATACTACCGTTGGGCCACGGTCATTGCCGGCGACTGCCATTACATCAAACGCCACCTACCCGAGCACCTGCCGGGCAAAATCATCGCCACCAACACCACTACCGAGGCCGACATCGCGTTGTTCCGCCGGGTGGGCATCAAGTATGTGGTCACCAGCACCCCGCGCCTGGACGGGCGCTCGTTTGGCACCAACATGATGGAAGCCGCGCTCATCGCCGTGGCCGGGAAGGGGCGCCCGCTGACCACCGACGAATTGAACGCGCTCATTGACGAACTGGGCCTGGAACCCCAACTGCTGGAACTCTAAAACCCAAGGAGGGGCGTCATGGAAGCCCTCGTTCTGGCCGGCGGCCACCCCGGACCGACCGACCCCTTGTACCCGTACACCCAGGGGCGCCCCAAAGCCTTGCTCGACCTGGCCGGGCGCCCCATGCTCCAGTGGGTGCTGGACGCGCTCAATCAGGCGCCTCGCATCACCGGCGTGCGCATCTTCGGCGTAGACCCCGACGCCTATCCGTGGGAGATTGCCCAACCCGTGCACTTCTACCCCGACCAGGGCAGCATGCTGCACAACATCCTGCACGGGCTGGCGACCATCGGCCAGCAAGCCACGCCCGACACGCCCGTGCTGCTGGTGTCGGGCGATGTACCGACCATCACGGGCGAGGTGGTGGAATGGGCCGCGGCCAACGCCGACCGCTATCCCGATGCGGATGTGGTCTACCATGTGGTGGAACGGCGGGTCATGGAGGCCCGTTTCCCGGGGGTGCAGCGCACCTATTTGCGCCTCAAAGATGTGGAAGTGTGCGGCGGCGATGTCAACCTGGTGCGGGTGCGCGCCGGCCAGCGGGAGGACGACCTGTGGGAACGCATCGTCGCGGCCCGCAAGTCCCCCTTCCAACAAGCCCGGCTGCTGGGCTGGGGCGTGCTGCTTGGCGTGCTGCTGCGCCGCTTCACCCTGGAGCAGGCCGCGGTGCGGGCCAGTCAGCGCCTGCGACTGGCCGGGGTGGCCGTGCTCAGCCCCTACGCCGAACTGGCCATGGATGTGGACAAACCCGCGCATCTGGAAATCGTGCGCCAAGACCTGCAGGCCCGCGCGGCCGACGCGTCGGAGGCCGCGGCATGAGAGCCCGGCTGCAAGCCTGGGACACGCGGCTCTCGCACGCCTGCCAGCGGCCCGTGGCCCGCTCGCGAGCCTGGCACCGCCTGGCGTGGCTGCTGGCCCATTCGGGCGATTCGTGGGTGGTGCTGCCGGGCCTGTTGCTGCTGGCCTGGGCCTGGCCCCCCGGCCGCAGCCATGCGTTGCCCGCGGCCGCGGGAGTGCTGGTGTTGGCCGCGGTCGTGCTGGGGCTCAAATTCCTCATCCGACGGCAACGCCCCCAAAGCCCCTGGGGGGCCATCTACCGCAAGACCGACCCCCACGCCTTTCCGTCGGGCCACGCGGCCCGGGCCGCGCTGCTGGCCGTGCTGGCCGCGGTTTGGCTGCCGCCCCTGCCCGCGACGGGGGTGGGGCTGTGGGCCCTGGGCGTGAGTTGGGCCCGCCTGGCGTTGGGGCTGCACTACCCCACCGATGTGCTGGCCGGGTGGATGTTGGGCACGGGGCTCGCCGCGTTGGTGGTGCGCGCCGCGGCCTGACGCGCCCGCCTCGGCTCTGGGAGGCATCACGCATGGACGCACGTCCCCTGCTCATCAACGCGCATCATCGGGCCGGGGCGCTCCTGGCCTGGAGTGCTCCGGCCGCGACCTCGCCCTGGGCCGCGCGCGTGCGAGAGGCGACGCACGCCTGGCTGCGCCAGGCCGCGCGCCTGGCCGATCCCGACGCGGCCCCCGCGCCAGCCTGGCAGGCGGCCTGCGACGCGGCGGCTGCGCTGCGCGACCTGGTGGCCCAGGCGCCGGCGCCTTTGCAAGCCCGCGCCGCGGAGCATGAGGCCGCGCTGACGACCTGGCTGGCCCAGGCGCAAGCCTACCGGGCCGCGGCGGAGCCGGTTCCCCCACCCACCCCCACGGCCAGCGCAGGCCCGGCCCAAGACGCGCTGCAGCAGGCCCTGCAAGCACACGCCCACCTGCAGCCCAACGCGGCCTGGTGCTTCGTGTGCGGCCTGCGCAACCCGGTGGGCCTGAAGTTGCGCTTCCTGCAGGCTGCGGAGGGCCGGTCGCTGGCCTACGCGGTGGTGCCCGAGGCCTATCAGGGCTATCCCGGCGTGGTGCACGGCGGCATCGTGGCCGCGATGCTGGACGAAATCACCGGCCGGGCCGGAACCGGCACCGACCCCGCGACCGCGCGGCTGTTCTACACCGCGCGGCTGTCCATTCGCTATCGCCGGCACGTGCCCACGGGCCGCCTGCTGCGCCTGGAAGGGGAACTGGTGCGGGACCGGGGCCGTTTCTACGAGGCCCGCGGGGCCATCTACGACGCGGACACGGACCGCGCCCTGGCCACGGCCGAGGCCCTGCTGGCCGAGGTCCCGCGCAGCGAATTGCAGGCCATGAACCCCGAGGCCATCGGCTGGAAGGTGTATCCCCTGGAGGATTGCCGCCCGTGACCAACCGGTCTGCTCACGCTCCCGGCCCGCTGCACGAACTGCTCAACTCGGTGCTCTTGCTGTTGGTGCTGGGCATGTTCGTCTCGCTGCTGCTGCTATGGGCGCAGGCCGGGGGCCCCGCCTGGGGCGCGCCCGACGCGACCCCAACGCGGCCGGGCCGACCCGCGGCCGGAGACGCCGCGTTGCCCGCGCTGTTCACGCCCGAAGTGCGCCACTGGGAGGCCGACATCGTGCGCTGGGCCGCAGCCTATGACCTGGACCCGCGCTTGGTGGCCACGGTCATGCAAATCGAGAGTTGCGGCGACCCGCAGGCGGTGTCGTCTGCGGGCGCGCGGGGGCTCTTTCAGGTAATGCCCTACCACTTCGCCGCGGACGAAGACCCGCAAGACCCCGACACCAACGCCCGGCGGGGGTTGGGCTATTTGCAGCGCATGTTGGCCCAGGCCAATGGGGATGTGCGGCTGGCGCTGGCCGCGTACAACGGCGGGCCGCAGCGTCTGGTCGAGCCCGAAAGCGCCTGGCCCGCGGAAACCCGGCGCTATGTGGCCTGGGGCTGGGGCATTTATCAGGATGCGCAGGCCGGCCGCGCGCAGAGCGCCACGCTGGAGGCCTGGCTCAAGGCCGGAGGACGCGCGCTCTGTCATCAGGCCCAGGCGCATCTGCCCCTGCGACCGGTGGAATGAGCCTCAGGCCTGGGCCGCAGCGCCTTCCTCATCGGCTTCGTCGTCGGCCAGGTCCACCACCCGCTCCGGGTCCAGCGGCAGGGCCATGGTGAAGGTCGCGCCCTGGCCCTCGCGCGAGCGTACGGTGACATACCCGCCGTGCGCGTCCACAATCCAGTGCACAATCGAAAGGCCCAGGCCAAAGCCCCGGCTGCCGCGGCGGGTGCGAGCCCGGTCGGCGCGGTAGAAACGCTCGAACAGGTGGGGCAAGTCTTCGGCCGCGATACCGGGCCCCGTGTCACGCACCCACACCAGGGCCCAGTCGCCTTCCCGCCGGGCGCCAATCTGCACTTCACCGCCGGGAGGGGTGTACTGCACCGCATTGCTCACCAGATTGAGCAGGGCCTGGGTCAAACGGTCGGGGTCGCCCACCACGGGCAACGGCTCGAGATGCGCCAGGGTCAGATGCAGGCCCTTGCGTTCGGCCAGCACCCGGCTCTGCCGCACGACCTCCAGCAGCAGCGCGTCCAGGTCCACCGGCTCGCGGCGCAAGGGCAGGGCGCCGGCCTCCGCGCGGGCCAGAAAGAGCAGGTCTTCCACCAGCCGCGACAGGCGCTCAGCCTCCTTTTCGATGTCGGCCACGGCCTCGGGGTCATACTGCCCGGTGCGGCGCATCAATTGGGCCTGCCCGCGGATGATGGTCAACGGCGTGCGCAGTTCATGGCTCACATCGGCCAAAAAACGCCGTTGCTGCTGCAGAATCTCCTCCAGGCGGTCCAGGGCCGTGTTGAACGCCTCGGCCCAGAGGTTCAACTCGGGCACAGGCTGATTGGTGGGCAAACGCCGCGAAAGTTCTTCGTCTTGGACGATGTCTTGGGCCAACTGGCTCACCTGCTCCATGGGCCACAGCATCCAACGGCTCATGCGCACCAGCAGCAAGGCCAGCAAACCGCCCACCACCAGGTCGGCGGCGATGAGCCCCACCACCATCGTGGTGGTCCACTCCTGCCAGGGGGTCATGTTGACGGCCACCTGGATGACCCACCACCGCCCCTCGGTTTCGGCCGGCCGCACCTCGGTGCGCACCCGCCAGACCTCGCGGCCCCAGCGCACATTGCGGGCGATGGGATGCCGGGGCAGGCCGGCCCGGGCTTCGGGGTCCAACGCACATTAGGGGCCTGGGGCGAATGGGCGATGAGTTCCAGGCGGTCGGGCCACACATACCAGATTTGCACCTGAAAATCGGGGGAAGTGGGCAACACGAACGCGCCCGTGGCCGGGTGCTGCCCCTCGGCCGCCAGTTGGCGGGTGCGGTTGACGGCATCTTCGGCCAGGTGCGTGAGCAAATGGTCGGCCCAATGCTCCATGGCCCGGTTGGTGAGCATGTAGGCCCCGCCGGTGTAGAGCACCAGCAGCCCGGCAATGACCAACAGCGACACGCCCAAGAACCAGGCCCGCAGCGTCCAACCGCCCCGGGCGCGGGGCGGCGGCGCGGTGGTTGGCGTGGGAGCAGAAGTCGCGACCATGTCCATGGCAGGCAAAAAAGGGGGCCTAACCGCGGCCCCCGAGGATGCACCGGTGACGGCCGACGCTATTCGGTGGGCTCGCGCAGCACATACCCCACCCCGCGCACGGTGTGCAGCAGCCGCGGCTCACCGCCGGCCTCCAACTTGCGGCGCAGGTAGCGCACATACACATCCAGCACATTGCTCTCCCGGCCAAAGTCGTAGCCCCAAACCTGGTCGTACAGTTGGTCGCGGGTGAGCACCTGCCGGGGGTGGCGCATGAACATTTCCAGCAACTGGTATTCCTTGGTGGTTAGTTCGATGACCCGGTCGCCGCGGCGAGCCTGGCGTGTGCCCGTATCGAGCACCAGGTCCGCGAAGCGATACTCCTTGGGCTTGGGGGGCACCTGCGTGCGCCGCCGGCGCAGTAGCACCCGCACCCGAGCCAGCAATTCGTCCATGTTGAAAGGCTTGACCAGGTAATCGTCCGCGCCCGAATCCAGGCCCAACACCCGGTCGGGTATCGAGTCCTTGGCCGTAAGCATGAGAATGGGCACCTTCTGGTCCCGGGTGCGAATGCGGCGACAGACCTCCAGGCCGTCAATGCCGGGCAGCATCCAATCCAAAATGATGAGGTCGGGGAAGTTCTGGAAGGTCTTGGCCAGGCCGGTTTCGCCGTCGGGGGCTACATCCACGATATAGCCCTCGGTCTCTAAGGCCCGCTTGACGAAGCGGGCGACACCGGCATCGTCTTCGATGATGAGCACGAAGGGGCGAACAGTACGGTCGTCGTTCATGACGCGGCCTCCAGATATTTGTCCACCAAAAGCGCCAAACGGCGTCGGGTTTGCGGGGGAATGACCTCGGGCCGGGTGATGAGCGCATCGGCCAGCGCGCGCTCACACGCGCAGCGCCGCTCGGCGCGCAAATCACGGGCCAAAATGCGCAGGGCCTGCTGCGCCACCTGGGTATTGCGCATCAGGGTGCGAATGACCATCTCCACGGTGACCGGCTCTTCGCTCACATGCCACACATCATAGTCGGTCACATGGGCCATGACCGCGTAGCACAATTCGGCCTCGCGCGCCAAAAAGGCCTCGGGCGAGGTGGTCATGCCGATGATGTCCATGCCCCAGGCCCGAAAAACATGGGACTCGGCCCGGGTGGAAAAACGCGGCCCTTCGATGGTGATGAAATTGCCGCCCTTGTGCACCGTGGCGCCGGTGGCCTGCACGGCCTGGTACAACTGCTCCGACAAATCGGGGCAGAAGGGGTCGGCCACGCTGACATGGGCCACCAGTCCCTGCTCGAAGAAGGACCGCTTGCGGCCTTTGGTGAAGTCGAACAACTGGTCGGGGATGACGATGTGGCCGGGCGCGAAGTCTTCGCGTAGCGAACCGCACGCGTTGACGCTGATGACCCGCTGCACACCCAGGGCCTTGAGCGCGTAGATGTTGGCCCGGTAAGGGACTTCGGAGGGGGTGAGCCAATGGCCCAGGCCGTGCCGGGCCAAAAAGGCCACCCGTCGGCCTTCCAGCGTGCCCACCACGATAGGCGCGCTGGGCTTGCCAAAGGGCGTGTCCAGGTCATATTCCCGCACATCGGTCAGGCCCTCCATCGTGTACAGGCCCGAACCACCAATGATGCCCAGGATGGGGCGTTCGTCCACCATCGTTGCCTCCTTGCCCATCAAGATGCCGCGCCGGACGCGGCGTCGGCAGACCACAGCCTGGCCAGCGTGCGCAACAGCGCGGCCGCGTCGTCGGGGGTGCGGGCCGCGGCCAGGTTCAAACGCACGATGAGGTGGGGCTCGCCACGGCGCAGCGACACCCCACGCAGCCAGGGGCCATAGGCGCGCAGCAACGGCTGCCAGTCGGGCCGCGGCGGGTCGCCGCCCCCGGGCCGGGCCCAGGCGCGCCAGCCTGCGGGCAAGGCCAGGCCCTGCACGGGCACAAAGCCGTCTTGCGGCGGCCGCGCGGAGCGCTGGGGGCCTATCTCCCACTCGACGGGCACGCCGTGCCGCAGCGAGGCCCGCAGCACCAGTTCGTCGCCGCGCCCGCGCAGCCGATTGACCAACCACAACGGCCACAACTCGCGAGTTTGCAGCAAAAACGCCACCTCAAAGGCGCGAAACGGCGGCTGTGGCCGGGTCACCTGCAAGCGCGCGCCCGTAGACGCCGAGCCCAGCCAACGGCCCTGCACCTGCGGCCCCACCACGGTGCGCAGCCCGTGGTGCCAGGCGCGATAAGCCTGCTGCCCCAGGCGGCGGTTGAGCACCAGCCCAATGGGGTATCCCAGGCCCAACAACACGGCCAGGACAATCCAAAACCATTGTGCCTGGATTCCTTCCACGCGATTTACCCCCGAAGGGCCCCTGCCCAAAATGGCCGCCCGCGGCGGCATCTCTCATTTTATCACGAACCGGCCGCCGCGCGTGCATCGCTCCACGGGGCGCGCGGGGCCCAGCGGGTGCAAAGCCAGCCGGCCAGCGCGCTCAAAAGGCCGGTCGCCACAAACGCGTCCACCCAAAACCGCTCGGGGAACAGGCGGATGAGGCTGTCGCTCGTGGCGAACAACCACGAGTCGCCCTCGAAGAACAAGCGGTGGAAGAACACGAAGAACGGCCCGAAGGCCACCGCTACGGCCACGATGATTGCGCCCATCAAGGCTACGGTAAGCCACCCACCGCGCGCCACCGCGGCCCGAAAGGCTCGCCAGGCCATCGCGCCGCGGCGGCGCGCCACCAGGCCCAGCACCAGCAACCCGGCCCAGGCAGCCCAACCGACCCGCAACGCGGCCTGCACCACGGCCTTGACATCTTCCAAATGCCGCACCTCGCGCTCGTTGAACAACGGCCGGTGGTCGTCCATGCGCAGGTCGGCCACAAAAGTGCGGTCCGCATCGTTGAGCAGATATTGGCGGGCCAGGTCGGCCCAGCGCAAACGGTCCGCGGTGCTAAAGCCATACGGGTCGGGCGGAAAGCACGGCAGGCGATACTCGACCTGGATGAAGAGCGGGATGAGCAGCAACCGAACCACGGCCAACACCAGCGCCACAGGCACCAGCGCGGTGACGAGCCACGACCACCAGGGCGATGATGAAGATGCCGACATGACACGCTCCTCCTCAAGGGTGGGGTTTGGGGGCCAGCAGATACCGCAGGGCAATGGCGTCGGTCAGCAGGTCTACGGGCGCGCGGTCGTCGGTGAACACCGGACCTGCGGCCAGGGCCGCCGGGTACGCGGCCGCGTTGGCCACCGCGCGCACCAGCCAGGGGTGCGCGCCCTGGGCGTCCAGGGCCTGGGCTTGCGCCTGCAACGCCGCCCGGGGGTCGGGTAAGGGCGCCGCGGCTGCGTACAAAATGGTGTTCCACGAGCCCGGCACATCCATGCCATACACCGTGGGGAACACCTGCCGCAGCGTGGCGGCCAGCGCATCCACCAGGCGGCGGTCGTCGGGGGTGCGGCCCACATTGAGCGCCACCACCCCCTGAGGCGCGAGGCGCTGACGCACCAGTGCGAAGAACTCCACCGTGGTCAAATGCGGCGGGATGTAGGGCGGACGGTAAGCGTCGAGAATGATGAGGTCGTAGCGCGCGTCCGTGCGGCGCAGGCCCCGCCGTCCATCGTCCACCCACACCCGCAGATTCGGCACCGCGTCCAGGCCGAAGAAACGCCGGCCCACGGCCACCACCGCGGGGTCCAGTTCCCAGCCATCCACCTGCACGCCGGGGAAGAACGCGGCCGCCTGCCGCGCGGCCGTGCCCCCGGCCAGGCCCACGATGGCCACCCGCCGCACGCTCGCCGGCGTGGCCGTGGCGCGGATGAAGGGCGCAGCCTGAAAATGCACCCACGTGCCGCCCAGGGCTATCAGGCGCGGATGATACACGGACTGCACGCCCTGGCCCTCGTTCAACAGCAGCCAGCGCCAGCCATCGGGCGTCTCGACCACCTGGATGTAGTTGTAGGCCGACTCGTCCTCGTACAGCAGGCCGGGCGTGGCCTTGAGGGGGCCGCGCGTGCCCACGGCCCACACCCAGCCCGCGGCCAAAAGCAGCGCCAGGCCCCACCACAGCCGCTCGCGCCCGCGCGGGAGCAGGGCCCAGCCCAGCAGCCCGGCCACGGTACCGGCCAGGGCGAAGGTGCGAGGGGTTCCCACCAGCGGGATGAGCAGCAGCACCGCGCTGAACGAGCCCAGCACCGAGCCCCAGGTGGACGCGGCGTACAGCCGTCCGCTCACCCGGCCCGCATGGGTGGCGTCATCCAGGGTCAGACGGATGAGGAAAGGCGCGACCATGCCCAGCAGCGTGACGGGCAACGCGAACAGGGCCAGCACGGCCACGAACGCGGCGGCCAGCACCCCCACGGCCCAGCGCGCGAACGCGGCATCGGCCCACAACAGCAGCGGCCGCGCGACCACGGGCACGGCCAACAGCGCCAGACCGGCCGCCAACAAGGTGCGCCCCAAATAGACCGGCCGAGGGCGCGCGTCGGCCAGACGGCCCCCCCAGGTGTAGCCTGCAGAGAGATACAGCAGAATCAGGCCGATGACCGTGGCCCAGACGATGTTGGTGGTGCCGAAATGCTGGCCCAGCAGACGCCCCGCGGCCAGTTCCACCACCAAAGTTACCCAGCCCGCCAAAAAGGCCCACAGCAAGGCCAGGCGAGGCGAACGAAGCAGAAAGTGGGTGCGACGCGCCATGCGGCAAGTGTACCACGAGGTCGGGGGAGGTCGCGCCTCCTCAGGCCGCGGGTGGGGTCGAGGCGCGGTCCGCCTGGATGAATCGCGCGACGCGACGCCCCAGTTCCACCGCGTAGTTGGTGCCCCGGTCCCACGGATACACCTGGCTCATGCTGGCGAAGTAGAGCCCCGGCAACGGCGTGCGCAGCGCGGGCAGCCGTTGCGCGTGCCCCACCTCGGGCACGGGCTGGGCGTAGTTGGTGCGAAAGAGCCACCACTGCCGCACCCATGAGCGGTCGTACGCGGGTTGCACCCGGCGCAGCCCGGCCTCGTATTCCCGCAGCACCGCTTCGGGCTCGGCCCGCAGGTGCGCGTGCCCGGTGGGCAGATAGTCACCCACATAAACGATGTGGTCGCCCCCATAATGCCGGGCGGGCACGAAGTTGGTGTGTTCCACCAGAATCAAGAAGGGGAACCCGGCCCGCTTGGGGATGTTGTACCAGTAGTAGCCCGAATCGGTCAGCGGTCGTTTCAGCGCCAACACCACGGTGAGCGCGGCCATGTGCTTGAGGCGCAGCAATCCCTGCCGGTAGTCGGGCGGCAACTGGGGCGCCAGGCGGGCCATGAGGTGGGGCCCCACGGTGACCAGCACCGCGTCGAACACATCGTGGCCCGCGGCGTGCTCCACGGCCCAACGACCGTCCTCCCGCCGCATCACCCGCCGCACGGGACGGCGCAAGTGCAGCGTCACCCCGCTGCGCTGCACATGCGCGGCCACGGCATCGGCAAAGGCCTGAAACCCGCCTTGATAGGTGCCCAGTCGCGGAGTGCGCGCGTGCACGCGGGCCCAAAACCAGGCCATGTTCACCTGACGGTAGTACGGCCCAAACTTGCCCTCCAGCAGCGGCTCCCAAACCACCCGATAAGCCTCGGCCCCGAAGGCGCGCGCCAGCCACGCGTGCGCGGGAACCGCGTCGAAGGGCTGCCAGCGCGGCGTGAGGCGCAGGTAGAGGGTGACCAGGCCCAGGCGCACCTTGGCCGGCCACGACAGGCCCGGATAGGCCAGAATGGCCCGCGGCGCGTCGAAGGGGTAGAAGCGGCCCTGGTGATAGACCACGGTCACAGGACGCCGAAAGACCACGCCCTGGGCCAGGCCCAACTCCTGGGCCCAGGTCAGCAAGTGCCGGTCCGAGGCGAACCAGTGATGGTAATAATACTCCAGGCTCCAGTCCCACCCAGAGGCGCGAAAGCCGGCCGCCAGGCCGCCCACCTGGGCTTGGGCTTCGTAGACGGTGACCGCATAGCCGGCGCGCTGCAAATCGTACGCGGCGGCCAAACCGGTCAGCCCCGCACCCACAATGGCGATGCGCGTCATGGTCGCTCCTTGGGGGAAAGATGTTGCGGCCGGGCCAGTTCGTGCCAGTGCAAGCCGGCCTGCACCGCGTAGTACGCGCCCAGGGCGGTCACAGGCAGCCACAAGGCCGCGTGCAGGGTCAGGGTATACGCCGCGGCCAGGGCCTTGTCCACCCCATAGGCCGCCAATACCGCGATGCCCGGCGTGTCGAAGGTGCCCACATAGCCCGGCGCCGACGGCAGGGTGGTCGCCAGGTTGACCACGCCGTTCATCAACATGAGGGCAAAGAACGGCACGCGGAACGCGAACGCGTGCATCACAAACCAGTACTTGGCGGTCTCCAGCAGCCAGATGGCCACCGAGGTGATGAAAATCATCCAGGCTTCCCGGGGCGAACCCAGGCCGCGCAGACCTTCCAGAAACGAGACGCCCACCCGGCGCAGGGGGGCTCGCCAGCGCTCAGGCAGGGGACGCAACACCTGCATCAGCAGGGCCTCGGCCCGGGCCGGGAACATGCCCGCGAGCAAGAACACCGCCAGCGCGCCCACGAACGCACCGCTGCCCCACAAGGCTAAGGTCTGCAAGTCGCCCACGAAGCCCGACGACGCGCCGGCCACCCGCGCCAGTTCGGGCAGGTTGAGGAACACGAAGCCCAGCATGACCACGCCGTCGTACACCCGTTCCACCAGGATGGTGGCCAGCGACGCGGACACAGGCACCCCACGGCGGCGTTGCAACAGCACCGCGCGCAGCACCTCGCCCGCGCGGGCCGGGAAGATGTTGTTGCCCATGTAGCCAATGGTCACGATGGGGAACAATTCGCGGGTGGCCACGGCCTGCAGCGGACGCAGCAAATAGTGCCACCGCCAGGCCCGCAAGTACAATCCCACGAAATACACGGCCACGCCGGGCAGCAGCCAGATATAGCGCGCCCCACGCAACGCGGCCCACACCCGCTCCAGGTGCAGGCCGCGCAAGGCTAAATAAAGGAAGAACGCACTGATGAGCAGGCCCACGGCCATGTGCCAGCGTTTCATGCTCGCGATTGTACCATGTGCGCAGGCCGAAGGGGCAAAAAATGTCCCGCGTGGGGGGGAGGCACCCACGCGGGACCGGCCAGGAGACGGGAGGCCTGGGTCTACGGGCCGTAAGGCGAGAACTGCAACAACCGCGCGTAGAGCACGAAATCGGTGTTCGGCACGCCGTGGGCCACAATCAGCACTTCGTCGGGCTCATAATCCAGCACCGTCGAGGTGCCCCGGCGCAAGAGCAACCGCGGCGGCTCCAGGGAACCCTCCTCGGGCATTTCGTAGATGTCGAAGGTGGCGCCCGGCCCCGAGATGCGCAGTTCCCAGGTCGCCAGCGGCTTGGGCTGGATGAAGTAGCGCACGCCGCTCTCGTCGAAGGTGCCGCGCAACTCCTGACCCAGGTTGCTCTGGATGAGCCAGGGCGCGTACGCGATGGTGAGGGTGTAATCTGTGGCCTGCGCGCCGCCCCGAACCTCCAGCAGCACGGGCTCGTCGGTCACGGTCAGCCACTGCATGGGGGCCGTCGCGGGCACCCGCAATTGCCGATCGTTGCCCTGGGCCCGGAACAGGCTCAGGGTCACGTCCGCGGGCGCGTCGGTCATCTGGACGCCCATGTAGAGCACTTCCAGCGGAATCTCCTCGGTGTCGCCGACATAGGTCTGGGCCAGCGGCGTGAGGTCACCCTGGGCGGGCAGGCGATAGAACACCACCTGGTTGGGCTCCAGGTGGCCCTCCAGCACCACGGTGTACTGCTCCTCCGCGATGTCCACGGCCTGCAGCGCGGGGCCGCCGCGCGGGCAGGTGGCCTGGGCGTAGGCCCACAATTCACACGCGGCCTCGGCCGCGCCGAAACGGCAGACCCAGGCGCCATCGTCCGCGCGCTCGGGCGCGCCGCCTTGCGTCATGCAGGTGCGCGCGCCCGGCGGCAGTAGCACCGGCAAGGTGGACGCCGCGGGGCAGGCGCCGTGCACCACCTGGTCGGGGGTGCACTCGGTTTGGTCGGGCAACACGCATTGATGGTCCAGGCGGGCCTGACCGCCCAGCGCGCCACACAGGGCATCGCTCAGGGTATAGCCGCCGAAGAAGTTGCGGTCCTGGCCGTGGATGGCTCCCGCGAAGGGCGGCTGATACACCTGCAACGCTTGCGCGAACAGCGAAATGTACCAGGCGTTGCCGTCGGGGTCGGTGACCCGCAAGCGGGCCAGCGCGTCGTCCGCGGGGGCCGTATCCACCTCGTCGGGCTGCCAGCCTATCTCCAGCGCCAGTTCGCGATACAGGTCGGCCAACTCCGCGGCGTCGGCTGCGGTCAGGCCCGGCAGGCGCAAGACCCACACCAGGCCCGTATGGGGCGTACCGGCGAAGGATGTCTGGTCGGCATACCGCTCCAACACGAAGGTGGGGCGCTTGAGCGACGGCAAGAACACATCCCCGGTGGCCTGATAGCGGTCGGGCTGCAGCGGCTCGCCCGGTTGGTCCGCGGTGCGCCGGTCTTCGATTTCGTACACCATGTGCAAGACCACCGGCCAGGTGCGGCCGTCGTTGGCGGCGAAGGTGCCCTGCCAGTGCAGCCGCAGCCCCAGCAGGGTATCGTCCTCGGCCAGCCAGGCCACGGCGTCGGCGGTGGTTTCCCATTGCGTCTGGCCATAGAGCACGGCTTGCTCGGTCGGGTCATAGAGCCAGGTAGGGGTCAGGGCCTGGGCCACGGCTTCGGCATCGGCCACGGCCAGGTCAAAGCGGCGGGCCGGCAACCCGGCCACCGTCTCCTCCCCCGCGGGGAACCAGAGGAACCAGGCCGGGTCCAGACGCCCCACCTCGGCCAACACATCCTGCACCAGCACCTGCCGCGCGCCTTCCCGGTCCAGCGCATTCCACGCCACATCCAGATGCCCGTCGGCCCACATGCCGTGTTCCCCGTTGAAGGCGAATTGCCACAGCCAGCGCCGGGTGAGCACGGCTTGTTGACCGAAGAGCCACAAGAAATCCTCGCTTCGGGCTTCGGGCGGCAGCCAAAACACCGCGGCATCCACCACATCGGGCGTGTTGAGCGCGGTGTAAGTGGCTTCGTGCACGGGCAGAGCCTGCTCGGGGTCCTGGTCGGCGGGGGCGAAAGTCACCCGTAAGCGGACGCGATAGGCCAACGCGTCCAGGTCGGCCGGGTCGAAGGGCAAACGATAGTGGGTGGGCTGATAGGGGATAGGCGTAGGGCTCGGGGTAGCCGTCGGCGACGGCGCGGGTGTGGGCGAGGCCGCCTCCTCCGTCACGCCGGCCGTGACGGGTCCGGCCGTGGGCTCCGCGGTCGCGGGAGCACGGACACAGGCCACGAGCCCCACCAGAACGAACGACAACGCAAGCCACATGCTGCGGCGCGGCATAAGTCCCTCCTTTTTCGGTGGAACCACGCTTTCGCTCCGGCCAGGGCATCGGCTACATGGTTGACCGGTCGGTCATGTATAGCGTAACACAAAGCCCCCGACGCGTCAATGCCGCGCCGAGGGCTCGCGGAGGCTTGTCATGCGCCGGGGTGCAAGTGCCGTACCACGGCCTGGGTGAAGGTCTGGGTGGTGCAGGGGGACACCTCCGGTGGGGCCAGGTCAGGCGTGAAGCAACCGGCCTCCCAGGCCGCGCGCACCGCGCGCGTGACCGCGTCGGCCTCGGCCGCCAGGCCCAGGCTGTGGCGCAGCAGCAGCGCGGCGCTCAAGATGGCCGCCGCGGGGTTGGCCACCCCCTGCCCCGCGATGTCGGGCGCGCTGCCGTGAATCGGCTCGTACAACCCCCGCGGGTGGCCGTGACGATTGCGCGCCGCGCCCAGCGACGCGCTGGGCAGGGTACCCAACGAGCCGGTCAATGCCGCGGCCTCGTCGGTCAGAATGTCGCCGAACAAGTTGGCCGTGAGCACCACATCCAGCGCGGCCGGACGCCGCAGCAAGTCCATGGCCATCGCGTCCACCAGGCGATGCTCCAACTGCACATCGGGGAACTCGGCCGCCACCACCTGGGTGACCACCTGTCGCCACAGCCGCGACGAAGCCAGCACATTGGCCTTGTCCACGCTCACCAGCCGGCCCCGCCGCGCGCGGGCCAGCCGCGCGGCCAGGCGGGCCACCCGCGCCACCTCCGCGCGGGTGTAGGGCATGGTATCCCAGGCGCGGCCGTCCGCGTCGGCTTCGTGCCGCGGGCCGAAGTAGATGCCGCCCGTGAGTTCCCGCACCACGACGAAGTCCACCCCGCGCACCCGGTCGGGCTTGAGGGGCGAATGCGCGACCAGGGGCGGCCAGACCCGCACCGGGCGCAGGTTGGCAAAGGTGCCCAGGCCCTGCCGCAAGGCCAGCAGCCCCCGCTCGGGCCGCCGCTCCGGGGGAACCCCTTCCCACCGCGGCCCGCCCACCGCGCCCAACAGCACCGCGTCCGCGCTCCGACACGCCTCTAAGGTCGCCGCGGGCAGAGGCTCGCCGTGGGTGTCCAGGGCCGCGCCGCCAATCGGACGCTCGTCCCAAACCCAGGTGTGGCCGAAGCCCGCGGCCACCGCCTCCAGCACGCGGCGCGCGGCCGCCGTGACTTCGGGGCCAATGCCATCGCCGGGGAGCAACACGATGTGGCCGCGCATGTCA
>WGAK01000077.1 GCA_015494815.1 Anaerolineales bacterium
CTATTCGATGCCCGCTGACCCCTGACGCCTGTTTGCTGACGGCTGCTAAGCGGCAAAGCCCGCCTTTCGGCCATGCCAGGAGCGGGCGCACGCCGTGCGCCCCTACCGGACGCTGCGCGTCCTCGCAATGACACGCGGGCGGAGGGGCGGTTTTCGGCGTGCGGCGCCTGGACGCGGCTTTGGTTCCAAAGCGGTGTCGAGCCACCGCCGTCCCAAATTTGGGCGCGGTGCGCGCGGGTTGACCTTTCGGCACCCCAGGGCTATACTTGAGGCACTCCGCCCGACCCTGGTCGGGCCCCAAGGCCCTGGACTATGACCACGCCCCCACCGGTCGCATCGCCCCAACAGCAATTCATCCAGGCGGTCGAGGCCTATGCCCCGCGCTTGTATCGTCACTTGCTGCGCATGTTGGACGACCCCCACGACGCGGAAGACGCCCTGCAAGAGACTTTCTTGAAGGCCTACCGCCACCTGGACTCCTTCCAGGGCCGGGCCAGTTTGTCCACCTGGTTGTATCGCATTGCCACCAACGAGGCTCTGATGCACCTGCGCCGACGGCGGTTGACGCCCGTTTCGCTGGAGGCGTTGGGCACCGACGAGACGCATCCCGAAGAAATCTTGCTCACCCACTGGCAGGTGCTGCCCGAACAGGCCCTGCTCTCGGCCGAGACCCGCCAGGTGCTGGACGACGCGGTCGCGCAACTGTCGCCCGCGCTGCGGGCCGTGTTTTTGCTGCGCGATGTGGAAGGCTTTTCGACCCGCGAGACGGCCGAGATTTTGGGCATCAGCACCGACGCGGTCAAAACCCGCCTGGCGCGGGCCCGCCTGCGCCTGCGCGAGGCTTTGACCCGCTATTTCAGCCCCGCCGATGAGGAGAACGCCCCATGAGCCGCACGCTGCCCCAGGGCTGTCGGCGCTGGCTCGATGCCATCGCGCTTTATGTGGACGGCGACCTGGAGGCCGACCTGTGTCGGGCCCTGGAGGCCCATTTGCGCGAGTGCCCCGATTGTCGGGTACTGGTGGACACGGTGCGCCAGACCGTGTATCTCTATCGGGCCACAAGCCGGGAGCCGGTGCCGCTGCCCGCGGATGTGCACCGCCGTTTGTTCGCCCGCCTGCCTTTGCCCGACGACACCGCCGCGCAGGGGGCCGACGCATGACGCTGCCTCCGGCCGTTGCGGCTCAGGTGCGTTTCGACGAGCGGGGCCTGGTGCCGGCCGTGGTGCAAGACGCGCACACGGGCCAGGTGCTCATGTTGGCCTATATGAACGCGGAGGCGCTGGCCGCGACCCTGCGCACGGGCGAGGCCCACTTCTGGTCCCGCAGCCGCGGCGCGCTCTGGCACAAGGGCGCCACTTCGGGGAACACCCAGCGGGTGGTGGCCGTGCGCCTGGATTGCGACGGCGACGCGGTGCTGCTGCTGGTGGAACCGCGGGGCCCGGCCTGCCACACCGGCGCGCAGGCGTGCTTTTTCCGCGAACTCGCCCCCGCGGGGGATGCCTGGCGCCCCCTACCCTTTGCCCCGGACACGCGCCATGAACACGCTGCATGAGTTGTATCGGGTGTTGCAAGACCGTCGCGACCACCCCCGCCCGGATTCGTACACCGCGCGTTTGCTGCAGGCCGGGCTGGACCGGGTGCTGCAAAAGGTGGGCGAAGAGGCCATCGAGGTGTTGCTGGCCGCCAAGGGCCAGGGCCCGCAGCGGGTGGTGGAAGAGAGCGCGGACCTGCTCTATCACTTGCTGGTGCTGCTGGTGGCCCAAGACATCCCTTGGACCGCGGTGCTGGATGAACTGACCCGCCGCCACATGCGGCGCGGGCGCGACGGCGAAACGCCCGCCTCCTCGCCTTCCCCCGGCCCTTAAAATCTTTTCCCCCAGGAGAAAGTATCATGGACGAACGGACGATTGTCGCGGTGCAACAACGCGTGGCCCAGCACGAAGACGCCATCTTGCGCTTTTTGCGCGACATCATCGCCATCCCCAGCATGGATTCGCAACTGGAGGCCGTGGGCAAGCGCATCATCGCGGAAATGCAGGCCTTAGGCTTCGACGAGGCCCGCTTCGACAAGATGGGCAACATCGTGGGGCGCATCGGCAACGGCCCGCGGGTGTTGGTCTACGATTCGCATGTGGACACGGTGGGCATCGGCGACCCCGACGAGTGGGAATGGGACCCCTTTCAGGGCAAGGTTGAGAACGGCATCCTTTTCGCCCGGGGCGCGAGCGACGAGAAGGCCAGCACGCCGGGCATGATTTACGGCCTGGCCATTGCCCGCGAGTTGGGCCTGCTGGACGGCTGGACGGTGTACTATTTCGGCAACATGGAGGAATGGTGCGACGGCCTGGCCCCGCGCGCGTTCGTGGAGGTGGACCCCGGCATCAAGCCCGACTTCGTGGTCATCGGCGAGCCGACCAAGTTGCAGGTCTACCGGGGCCACAAGGGCCGGGTGGAGATGAAGGTGGTGGCCAAGGGCAAAAGCGCGCACGCGGCCAGCAACCATTTGGGCGACAATGCCATTTATCGCCTGCTGCCCGTCATCGCCGGCATCCGTGACCTGGAGCCTCAGTTGGGGGACCATCCCTTCTTGGGCCACGGCAAAATCACGGTGACCGACATGCATGTGAAAACGGCCAGCATCAACGCGGTGCCCGACGAGGCTGTGATTTACATTGACCGCCGCATGACCTTAGGCGAGACCAAAGAAGAGGCCGTGCGGCAGGTCGAAGCGTTGATTCCCGAAGAAAGCAAGGGCAAGGTGTGGGTCGAGGTGCTGCAATACGCGGAGCCGTCTTACACGGGCTTTGTGTTGCCGGTGGAAAAGTACTATCCGGCCTGGCTGTTGGCGGAAGACCACCCGGTGGTGCAGGCCGGGCAGGCCACCCGGCGGCTGCTGGGCCTGCCCGATGCGCCCGCGGGCAAGTGGGACTTTTCGACCAACGGCACCTACTGGGCCGGGGTGGCGGGCATCCCCAGCATCGGCTTTGGCCCGGGCGACGAAATCTACGCGCACACGGTGCTGGACCAGGTACCTCTGGCCGAGGTGGTCAAGGCAACGGGCTTTTACGCGCTCTTTCCTGCGCAACTGGCCGCGCGCTTGTGAGCGCAGCCCCGATGCGAAAAGGGAACGGCCCCGCCAAGCAGGCGGGGCCGTTTTCGGTCTGGTTTGGGACCGCTTTAGATGCTGTTCATGATGTCGCTGAACACATTGCCGATGGCGGGGCCCAGCAGGGCCAGCACGGCGATCACGACGATGGCGACCAGAACCAGGATGAGCGCGTACTCAACCAGACCCTGACCCTTGACACGCGGCGCGAACAACATACGACACCTCCTACAACCACTGGGGTTGGGTGATTTGGGATAAGTTCACTGCTTAGTATAGCAGACTTCACCGGCTCCGTAAAGGGCTGACGGGGATGAATTTGGCGAAATCGTCAGCCAATCCGCGGATTTGAGGAGCCCCGGCCCCGTGGAGGCGAGGCCGGGGCCCGGCCTGCCGGGGTTACTCGTCCTTCACATCCACCACCAGGCCGCCGGCCGTGCCCGCGATGAGGTTGTAGAGCAGCGCGCCCACGGCGAACACGATGGCCAGCAGGATGGCCTCGGTGATGATGGCGCCCAGGTAGGCCACCAGCGCGGCGACGAAGCCGCCACCCAGGAACGCGGTGGCGTCGCTTTGCTCGGGCATCATGGTGGCCAGCATGCTGGGCAATGCCAGCATGGGCAAAAAGATGCCCACGCAGCCGAAGATGGCCGTGAGCAACGCGCCCCACAGGCAGCCGACTTTGCCGGCCGACAGGGCATCAATGGAACGGATTTGCCGCCGCATACATCACCTCCTCGGAGACTGAGCGGTCAAGCGGACTCGTCAAGGGGACGCACCAGATACCATTGGCCGCGCCGGAAGCCTCGGCGCAGGTAGTATTGCCGGGTGCCTACGGCGGCGATGACGGCCAGGCGTCGAAAACCGGCCGCCCGCGCCAGGGCCGCAGCCTGCTCCAACAGCCGGGTGCCCAGGCCCATGTGCTGGGCCGCGCCGGGCTGTTCGTCGCCTACGGGCAGGGCCGGGCCATAGACATGCACCTCGCGGATGATGGCCGCGCCTTCGAGGTCGGCCATGCCGGTGGCGGGAGCCTGGGGCAAGGGCAACGACAGGCGCAGGAACCCGGCCAGCCGGTCGTCGGGCGTGACGAACTGCAAGAAGTGCTCTTCCGCGTGGTCGGCCCGGTAGGTGAAGTCCACCAGGCGCAAGGCCGCGCGCTGCACGGGCTGGCCGCGCACCTCGCGGCAGCGAATGCAACGGCAGCGGGTGCCGCGACGGGCCATCTCGGCCTGCACGTCTTGCCGCAGACTGGTGCGCTTGTTGCCGGCCACCACATAGGTCGAGGGGATGTCGCGCACCACCCGATTGATGCGGCAGTATTCGGGCACCGTGGCCTTGAGGTCGGCCAGTAGGGTCACCAGTTCTTCGGTGGTGTAAGGCCGATAAGCGCCCTGTTGCCAGTAGGCGTACAGTTCCGCGTTGGGCAGCAACTGGGTGGGGTAAATCTTCAATTCGTCGGGGGCCAGCCCCTGCCACAAGCGGGCGAAGTCCTCCCGGTCGCTTTCCGGCGTCGCGCCCAGCAGATTGGGCATCCAATGGGCGACGATTTTGAACCCGGCGGCCCGCAGCAGGGCGAAGGCCCGCCGCGTGTCGGCCACGGTGTGGCCGCGCTTGTTGAGCGCCAGAATGCGGTCGTCCAGGCTTTGCACGCCCAGTTGCACCTTGGTGACGCCCAGTTCCCGCAGGCGGCGGAGTTCCTTGGGGGTGATGTGGTCCGGTCGGGTTTCGATGACCAGCCCCACATTGCGATGCCGGGCCTCTTCGTTCCAGCGCTGCGCGGTGACCAGGTCGGGGGCGGTGCGGTCGTTGAGCGCGTCGAACAGCCGCTTGACGAACCAGCGTTGGTACGAGCGCGGGTAGGCGCTCCAGGTGCCGCCCAGGATGAGCAGTTCGATTTTGTCGGTGGGGTGCCCCACGGCCTCCAGCGCGGCCAGCCGGGCCCGCACCTGCTCATAGGGGTCGAAGCGATGTTGGTAGGCCCGCTGCGCGCCCGGTTCTTCGGGGAGGTAACTTTTGGGCATGCGCACATCGGTGGGGCAAAAGACGCATTCACCGGGGCAGGGGTAAGGTTTGGTCAGCACCGTGACCACCGTGACGCCCGAGAGGGAACGCACGGGCTTGAGCCGCAGGCGGGCCAGCAAGTCGGGCTCCTCGGGCCAGTGGCCCTGGGCCACCAGCGCCCGGTAGACGGCCAGCAGCGTGGCTTTGCTCAAATAGCCCGTGGGCAGGGGATGCTGCTTGATGGCCTGCTCGACGGGCAGCCCCGCGCGTATGGCCTCCAGCGCGCGGCGGGCCTGGAGGTAGGCGGTGGGGTCGTCCACGGTTGCGCCGGGGCGGGGGCGCATGCGCGGGGCGGACATCGGTCGTTTCACCTCGTGCGTCCAGACTTCCTCACGACGAAGGCGGCTGTTTCAAGCATACCCGAGGGGCAGGGGTTTGTAAAGTGGGAGTCGCGCGCGTCTGCCCTGCGGCGGCATCCTTCGGGCCGGCGACCGCGGGCCCTTGCCGGTAGCCCGGCCTCGCGATAGACTTACCCGCACCCTCTTCTTGCAGGA
>WGAK01000078.1 GCA_015494815.1 Anaerolineales bacterium
CCTGAAGGCGTCGCGCACCAGCCGCCCCTGGGCGAACAGTTCGAAGGTGACTTCCACCTGGGGGAGTTGCAGGGGGATGCCGTCGTTGGTGCGCACCAGAATGGTCTTGGGCTGCGTGCGCGCTGGTCGCAGGCGGAGGAGTACCGGATAGCGCACTCTGCCGAATTTGGGCAGGACCGCGTTGAAACGGGCGTAGGGGACCAGCGCGGCGGTATGGCTTTCCTGCCCGCCGACCGTGGTCCACCCTCCGACCTCGGCCCATTCCACCGAGGAAGGAGGCGCCGTGGTTTGGGGCCAGGTTTGGGGGCGTCGTGGGCGTCGGGTGAGCACACAACGGGGTTGCCTGAGCCCCGGGCCCGGAAAGAGCGGGGCCGGTACCGGCTCGTCCAGGCGCTCGGTGACCAGCAGGAGTTTGGTGTCAATCTCCAGCAGCGCGGGCCCACCGATGGTCTGCAGCCACGGATAACGGGGCACCTGCCAGCCCGTGCCTGCGCCAAACGGCAGCGTGCGGAAGGAATATCGCCACTCGCAGGGCTTATGCCCCCAGGCTACCAACGCGAGGTAGTCGTAGGCGGCCATCTGGGCGGCCTGATACGCGGCCCGATGAGGCTCCGCGGTGTCCGCGTACATGGCCTTGACCGCGGGCAAGAGGCTCTCGTCGAGTTCGAACATGTCCACCACGAATTGGGCCAACCGCCAACGCTGGTGCGCAGCGAATGCCAGGTCCGCGAGCCCAAAGAGCGCCCAACCAATCAGACCGTACCAGTGCCAGGAGGACCACGACATCCGGCCGAGCAGGATATGGGCCAGGTCCCTCCCAAACGTACTCCACCCCCACAGCAGCCATACCAGACCGACCCATTTGGGCATGTGGGTCGGCCCTATGGCGTCGCAATCAGGCTGGATTTCCCGCGGGCGTCCGGCTTTGCGGAACCGACGCGCGAATTTGTCATGCCAGCAGGGCGAGACGAGCACGACAAGGACGCCCGCTATGATGAGTTCCGTCACCAATATCAGGGCGAGCATCATGGTTTCTCTTCCCCTGGGCGCCAGCGCTGGACCGCGCGCAGCCAGGTGCTTATCTTGTAGAGACGCTCCAGCCGCACATCACGCGGGTCCAGCGTCCCCGCTTCAATGAGCCAGCGGTAACTGCCCTCGGTGAGGGCCAGCATCAGGCGGGCGATGGCTGCCGGTCCCTCATGGGCCAGGGCCTCGAGGGGGGTGTCGGCGGTTCCATCTTCCTGATAGCGGTTGGCCATATAGGCGGCCAGCGACATGGCCGCATCCACGCGAGCCTCACCGCGCTCACGCAAATCATGATAACGCTGCGCGTCGCTTCGCAGTTGTTGCACCAGCCGCCAGAGGGGTTCGTAGGCAGACTGAATCCATTGCTGCTCTAACTTGGGGGGCAGGTAAACCTGGACCACATTGGCGGTGCGGGCCTTGACGCCCATCCCCCGCAGGCGCCAGTATTCGGGGCTCTTGAGGGGTTTGGGCGCGGCGTGCAGGGTGGCATCGGCCGGGAGAAAAGTGGGCTGGATGAACCGCTGCCGCACTGCGCGGGCGACCTCGTCAACCCAGCGCAGGGTGCTGCGCGGGTGTACGGGCTCGAAAAGGCGAGTCACCTCGTGGATGCGCGAGACTTCCTCGACCCACGCGCTGCGCAGCAAGGCCTGAAAGAGCGCCCGTGAACCCTCGAAGAGTTCGGGGATTTGATTGCGTACCCGCTCATCGGGATGCTCCGCGGCCCAGCGAAGCACATCGGTCAGGACCTCTTCGGCGAAAGCCTGGGCGGTTAACCCGTGGCCGTGAAACGCGGTGCGGAAACGGCGCGCCTCGAATTCCTTGCGGTGCCGCTCGGCCTCGCGGGTCGTGGGTTGAGGACGGGGCTGGCCTCGCGCGCGGGCCCGGTCGTGCAGCCACGCGTACCAGGCGGGCGGTGTGAGGTCGTCGGGGCCCAGCAGTGCGAAAACACCGACCAGCCGCGCGGCTACATCGCCGCCTGTGAGGTGCACCCGAACGGCGTCCGCGGAGGGCGGGGCCTGGGCGCTCCAGGGATTGCCGCCGTAAGCGACCACCAGCGGGCGCAACGCGATGGTGGCCACCAGGGTGTGTTCCGGGCGTATCATCGTGACGCCGGGCCCCGCGATGAAGGGCGTGCCCTGACGCTGGTCTTCGAACACGACGGCGCTTTGCCCATCTGCAATGACTAACCCCCAGCCGGAGCGCCGATTTTCTCGCTCGACGCGCTTCTTATCACCCACCACCCGGCCGTTGCGCACAAAGAAAGTTTTGGGAAGAACGGGCAGCCTTTGGTAGATATCAAACAGGTGCGCTGGGACAGGGGACAGCGCCTGGCGAAAGTGCGCGAATCGGGCGCGGTTGGCAAGAAACAGGAGCAAACCGAAAATTACGATGGCTGCCAGCGCACCGCCGGTCAGGCCCAAAGAAGCGTTCCACCCGCGAGCCACAAACAGGTCCCGCAGCCGTGCGGCCGAGTCCCAACTTAACAACCCGATGGCGAGCGCGGCCACAACCCACCAGGGCACCTGTACGGCAAGGGGGGGCTTGATGGGAGCAGACCGGCCCGTCTTCCTTCGGCCGCGTTTGAGACGCACGTCCCTGCCTCCACATGCGTCGCGGGTTATCCCGCTCGTCCGATACGACTTTATCCCCCGGCGATGTTGCAAACAGTATACCACAAAGCGGAGACTGAACCGCGCTCGAAGACGCAATTTGGCGCGTCGCCGGACATCCAACCGGCGAATCGGCAGGAGGAAGCGGTCGCGCCAGCGCGGCTTGTCGGCCCGCGCGCTCGCGCTGGGGCCCTGCGCAGGCGAGGAGTCAGGCGGAGCCGCGCGGCCCTACGCGCGCCAGGTGCCTGCGGCGCCACCCGCGCTGCAAGGCACCCCATACAATCAGAACGGCCGCGAGGGCCACGGCCGTCCATTTGGCCTGGGTGCACCACGCGGCCAGGTGGGCCAGGGTATCCCACCGGGCGGGGTAGTGCCACAGCAGCACGCTCAGAAGCAGGTTCTCGAGGGTGTCGGCCAGAATGGCCACGCCCGGCAGCCCCCAAACCCACCAGGGCAGGTCTTCGCTCCGGGCCGGGCGGTAGAGGGCCGCCAGCAGCAGCGCCCCCAGTGCGCCATAGAGCCAGGGATAGAGGTTGTCCACCACCAGATGTCCGACCAGGAAGCGGGTTTGCGCGCTCTTCCAGGCCCCTAAGATGTGGTCGAGGGCTTCGGGGGAATACTGCCAGTGCAGGTCGGGCGGCAAGGGGCGCTCAGGTCCGGGCGGCGGGGCCCAGACGAAGTTGGTGAGCAGGTTATAGGCTACCCAGGCCACGGCCAGGCCCACGATGACCTGTCGCCGGGCGTAACGTAACAGCCATGCGGCCAGATGACGGTGCATGGGCGATGACTCCTACGGCTGCCGCCGCGTGGGGCGCGGTCCGCGACCCTCACTCGGGCGGTCGGGTGTACTGGGTGCTGTCGCGTTCGCCGCCGTTGGCGCGCCGGGGCGCAGGGGCCTGAGGACGCGGATTCGGCCGCAGGTGGCCCATGAGCAAGGCGGCCGCGATTTCAGCCATGCGTTGTTCCAGGGTGCTGAAGTTGTGCGCCGTGGTGCGCATCAAGCCCAGCACGCCGAAGGTAGTTCCGCCCCAGCGGAGGGGAACCAGGAGTGCAATTTGCCCCAGTGTGCGCACCGGGAATTTTTCCAACGCGGGGCGTTGAATGAGCAAGGCCTCCCCCGAGAGCAGGACCAGTTCACTCAGGCCGTCCTTCCAGGGGCTATTGGAGGCGTTCTTGACCCAACCCGGCGGCAGGTTGTAATAACTGACCAGCCGCAAGGCCGGAGCCCGTTTGTCCCCCACGCGCAAGGTGAGCCAGGCCCGTTGGGCCTGCACCAGGCCCACCAAGGCTTGCATGAACTGCGGCAACAGCATGGCCCGCCGCGGCGTGTCGCTGACCAGGCGCGCCAGTTGCTGCAACCCGGCCAGTTGGCGTTCGATGCGGCGTCCCTCTTTGCGCAGGCGGCGTACCTGCGCCAACGATTCCTGGTAGGCCAGGCGCAACCGTTGCCGGTCCAGGTTGCGTCGCACCACCTGGGCGACTTCGGCCTCGCTGGCCGGCCACAAGATGAAGTCGCTGGCGCCCAGCCGCAGGGCTTGCACGATGTCGCGCTCCTCGCCTTTGCGGGCGATGAGCACCAAGGGCAGCGTGCGGCTCAGGGTCTGCACTGCGGCAATCAAATCCCGGCCGCTCAGGTCAGGCAGCCGGGTGTCTACCAGGATGATGTCATAGGGGCGGCGGGTGACTTCCAGGATGGCTTCTTGCACGCTGTGGACGGTAATGGTTTCGACACCGTCGGGCGTCAGGCCGCTCTCGGTGAAAGTCCGAATGAGTGCCATGTCGTGGGTGACCAACAACAAACGACCGCGTGCCAAAGGCGCCGTGCTCATACGCTATCCTTTTTCCGAGAAGGGGGCAGGCGACCCGGAGGGTGAGGACGGTGATGTGGAGGGAGCCGCTGCCTTTGGTGAAGCCGCGGCAGGGGCTTCACCCTTGGCGCGTAAGTGAGGGAACAAAATCACCTCACGGATGCTGCGCTGGTTGGTGAACAGCATGGTCAGCCGGTCAATGCCCATGCCAAAGCCCGCATTGGGCGGCATGCCGTAACGCAAGGCCTGCAAATAGTCTTCGTCCAGAGGATGCCGCTCTTCGTCGTCTTCGGCATAGGTGCGCCCTTGCTCCAAGAAGCGGGCTTCCTGGTCCAGCGGGTCGTTGAGTTCGGTGAAGGCGTTGCCCAGTTCCATGCCGCCCATGAACAGTTCGAAACGTTCCACGGTCTGCGGGTCGTCGGGCTTGCTCTTGGCCAGGGGCGAGATGTCGCGCGGATAATCATATACGAAGGTGGGCTGGATGAGATGGGGCTCCACGAAGGTGCTGAGCATCCAATCCAGCAACTTCCCCCAACTGGGCTTGGGCGGGGGCTCGTGGCCCTGGGCCTGCAAGGCCGCGGTCAGGCTTTCGAGGGTGCGGTGCTGCCGGATGTCGATGCCCGTGGCGTCCAGCAACGCGTCGCGCATGGTGACCCGCCGCCAGGGCTGGGCCAGGTCAATGGTGTGGCCCTGGTAGGGGAACTGCCGGGTGCCCAGCACCTGGTCCGCCACTTCGCGCAGCATGGCCTCGACGAAGTCCATGAGGGTGAAGTAGTCGGCGTAGGCCATGTAGAATTCCAACTGGGTGAATTCGGGGTTGTGTTTGAACGAAATGCCCTCGTTGCGGAAGTCGCGGCCGATTTCGTACACCCGCTCGAACATGCCCACCAGCAGCCGCTTGAGATACAACTCGAACGAAATACGCAGATAAAGCCGCTGCTTGAGTTGATTGTGATAAGTCACAAAAGGCCGCGCCGCCGCGCCGCCGTAAATGGGCTGCAGGATGGGCGTCTCCACTTCCAGAAAACCGTGCCGGTCCAGAAACGCCCGCAGCGCGCGCACGATGGCCGCGCGGGTGCGGAAGATTTGGCGCACCTCGGGATGCACGGCCAGGTCGGCGTAGCGTTGCCGATAGCGCAGTTCGGGGTCCGAGAAAGGCGAGTGCCGGGCTTTCTTGTCCGCGGGCAGAGGCGTGATGGCCTTGGCCAGCATCTTGAAGTCCACCACCCGCAGCGTGGGCTCACCGGTGCGGGTGCGGAACATTTCGCCCTGGGCCTGAACGAAGTCGCCAATGTCGAAGAATTTGTTGAAGAATTTTAGCCGTTCTTTGCCCAGGTCGTTGACCCGCAGGAACAATTGCAGGCGGCCGTGCTCGTCTTCGATGTGGGCGAAGGTGATTTTGCCCATCTGCCGCATCGAGCGCAGGCGTCCGGCCACCGTGGCCTGCACGGGAGGCGCCTCGGGCCCGGCTTGCTCGGCCTGCACGAAGGCTTCCACGGCCTGGCGGGTGGTGTGGGTGCGCGCTGCCCGGTTGGGGTAGGGCTCGATGCCCATCTCCCGCAGCCGCTCGATTTTCTGCAGGCGTTCGCGCTCCAAGGCGCTGTATTCCCGGCGCGTGCTCATGGATGTTGGGGCTCCTCGGTTGGCGTGTCCATGCCTTCACCCGCACCTGCTGGCAGTGGGCACCAACAGGCGGGCTGGCCGCGCGGGCGAGGCGCAAGAATTATAACACCCTTCGCCCGCCCTCGGTTTCATCTTCCGCGAATTTGGGGATGGGTTTACGGCCCGGCGGGCGTGGGTGTGGCACCGCTCCACAACCCGCGTTTGGCCGCGCGGGCTTCGGCTTCGGCCGCGAAGAATTGCGGCCCGCACGCGTGGTCGGTCACATAATACCAGGCCAGCCCTTCCCGCAGCAGCAGGTCGTTGACGAACACATCGTCAACGATGACATACCGCAGCAAGCGGCCGTAGTGGTCGTGCTCGTCTGCGTTGGGGTCCCACACCAGGGTGACCACTTTGCCGCTGACCAGTTCCTGATTGCGGCGTTTGGCGGCCATGCCCCAGGGATGCGCGGGCTCGTCGCCGCGGCGTTTGGTCTCGGGCGTGTCAATGCCCTCGTAGCGCACCCGATAGACCTGATAGCCGATTTTCACCGTGATGGTGTCGCCATCGAGCACCTGCAACACCCGCGCGCTCACCCGCGGCGCATCGGGCGGGATGCAGTCGAAGGCCGAGCCCGTGGGC